>JAOZMQ010000138.1:3081-7613 GCA_029934195.1 Candidatus Cloacimonadota bacterium
AAGATTAGTAGATGAACTATTAAGACAAAGATATTAAAGGAGAATGGATTATGAGGACACGCTTATTAGTAGATTTCAAAAAAATTAGAAAATTTAGTTTTCTTTCAGATATTAAATAGTTGTTACAAAATTAAGCGGTGGAATTAATGAGAAAATTGTTTTTAGTATTTATGATATTATCTATTGTATTTCATTTATTTAGTGAAGAAACACATGTTGACAGTTTAAAAAATAGTTTATTAAAAAAATCAGGTAAAGAAGCAGTAAAAGTTTCAAATGAAATTGGTACATATTATTATACCAGATCAGACTTTATTGTAGCTATGGATTATTATGAAAAAGCATTAGATATAAGTAGAAAAAATAATTATGAAGAGGGAATTATTCTCGGTTATATAAATCTGGCAAATATTTATCAAAAAACAGGAAAATATGAGAAAGTAATCGAATTCTATGAAAAAGGTTTGGAATATTTTAAAAGAACCGGTAATAAACAAAAAATAAATAGTACTTTATTAAATATTGGTTCTTTTTATGTAACTCAAGGGAATTTAAGTAAAGGATTAGATTATTTTCACAAATCCCTAAAATTATGTTATGAAATAAAAGACAACAAAATGATTGGTTATTTATTGGGAAATATTGGAGTTGTAAATTATTTTATGGGACATTACCATATAGCTTTAGAATTTGCTGAAAAATATTATCAAATCGCAAAGAAAATGGATAATGAATTTGATATTGCTTCTTCATTAATTAATATTGGGAATGCCTATAGAAAATTAGAAAATTTTGATAAAGCTGTTGAATCTTTTTATAAAGCTATTTCAATTTCAGAAAAAATTGGTTATAAAGCCGGGATCTCAAAATCCTTAGGAAGTTTAGGAAATATTTATACAAGTCTTGAAGATTATAATAAAGCAATTAAATATTATGAAGATGCCTTACTTATTGCTAAAGAATCCAATAATGAGTCAAATATCCTTGCAAATTTAGATAATATTGGTAGTTGTTATTGGTATAAAAAAAACTATAAAAAAGCAATTGAATACTATCTCCCTGCATTAGAAAAAGCAAAAAAAATTCATGACCAATATAGTACTTCACACCTACTTGGAAATATCGGACTTGTTTATAGTGAAAAACACGAAAAAATTAAAGCTTTAGATTATTTATTTGAAGCAGTAGATATCGAACAGGAAATCGGCAATAATCTTGATATTGCAAATAATTATAAAAATATTGCAAATATTTATAAAGATTTGGAGGAATTTGACAAAGCAAATTTGTATTTGGATAAAGCTATAAAAATTGGGACAGAGATTCAAGACAGTGAGCTGATAATGAAAACATACTCATCCTATTCCGAGCTTTATTCAGCTCAAAACAACTATAAAAAAGCACTTGAATATTATAAACTTTCTTCATCGATGAGAGATAGTCTCTTTACAAAAATTAATGAAAGTAAAATTTCTGAAATGGAAATAAAATATGAAACAGAAAAAAAAGAAAAGGAAATTCTTCAAAAAGAAAATCAATTACAAAAAGAAAGATTACACAATAGAAATCTATTAATTATTATTACCTTATTAGCACTAATAATTGTAATTTTTGGAGTAATTATCTATTATATCCACCAAAAAAAGAAACATCTTTTGATGGAAAAAAAACATATTGAAGAATTGGGCGGAGTTGCTCTAAGTGTTGCACATGACTTAAAAGCACCGTTGACTGGAATTAATTTGGAGCTGTTTATGCTAAAAAAATTGCAGAAAATCGATGATTTTAAAAAACATGTTGATGAAATTGAAGACAGTATAAATAAAATTAATTTAACAATAAATGATATTAGTTTATTTGCAGACAAGACACTTCAACCTATAGTCAAAGAAAAAATAGATATTAATGAAGAGATTATCCAAAGTTTGAAAATGTTTAATAGAGAGATTGTTAACAGTAATATCAGTATAGATAAAAAAGAGTTAACAGAAAATATTGGAACAGTTCTTGGAAGTAAACATAACATCAGTAGAATTATCAATAATATCCTCTCAAATGCAATTTATGCTGTAAATAAAAAACATGATGAATTAAAAAATGATTCCTATAAAAAAAGAATTTATTTGAAAAGTTCTTTGATAGAAAATAAGTTGATTTTTGAAGTAAAAGATAATGGTGTTGGAATAAAAAAGAAAAACATAAATAACGTTTTTAAATTTGGTGTTACTACTAAAACTGATAAAAAAGGCTCAGGAATGGGGCTATCAATTGTTAAAACACTTTTGAATAATTCTTTTGATGGAAAAGCCGGAATTACAATTGAAAGTAAAGAGAATGAATTTACTTCTGTCAAAATTAATATTCAAAAAGAAATTGAGTTATAAAATATAGCGATAATCTATAGTAGGAGGAAACTTATGGTTAGGGAAAATTATGTATTGATTTTGGATGATGATCGTAAGATAAGTGATGCTATTCAAACATATTTAGAGTCCGATAAATCAGATGTTAAGATAAAGGTTTTCAAAGCAGAAACACCAGCAATAGCCTTTCAAATAATGAACGAAAATAATATTGATGTCATCTTTCTCGATATCTATCTAAAAGAAGATAATGGTTTTGATATTTTAAAAAAAATAAAATCAGATTATGAAAATATAGAAATCATTATGATTTCTGGAATTAAATCGGTTGGAAATATAGTAGAATCTATTAAGTTTGGAGCAATAGATTATATTGAAAAGCCCTTTGATTATACTAAAATAATTTCATCATTTGAGAAAGCAATATTGAATAAAAAGAAATTTGATAGAATCAATATGAAAAGTAAAGTTTTTTTAGATGAGATGAAGAATACTTCTGAAACTGAAATTATCTTTGGTAGTAAAAAAATGGAATCAATTATTCATGATATCCAAAAGGTTGCACAACAAAACACTATTGTACTGATAAGAGGTGAATCCGGAACCGGCAAAGAATTGATTGCACGAGTAATTCATTACTCAAGCTTTAGAAAAAATGGAATTTTTCATTCTCTAAATATTTCTTCCCTATCTGATAGTCTTTTTGAAAGTGAGCTCTTTGGTTATACAAAAGGTGCCTTTACTGATGCCAAAAAACATAAACAAGGTTGGTTTAAAAAAGCACACGGCGGAACTCTATTTCTCGATGAAATTGGGGATCTTTCACTTGAATCTCAAAAAAAACTTTTAAGAGTTATTAGTGAGAATACAATTATTCCTGTTGGTTCTACTGAACCTATTAAAATTGATGTAAGATTAATTACAGCTACTAATCGAGATCTTGAAAAATTGATGAAATTAGAAAAATTTCGGTTAGATCTCTATCATCGGTTAAAAGTTTTTGAGATTACCTTACCGCCATTAAGAGATAGAAAAGAAGATATTCCAATCCTAATTAAACATTTTACTAAAACAATTTCAAAAAAAATGAATAAAAAAAACATCCAAATTGATGCTGATATTTATACTAAATTGAAAGAATATCCATTCCCTGGAAATGTTAGAGAATTAAAAAATATGGTTGAAAAAGCTATAATTTTATGTGAAAATAACAGATTAAAATGTAAAGATTTTCCGATCTCCAAAATTGAAATAGCTTCCTGTGAAGAATGTATTAATTTGAATCTCAAAGATAATGAAAAAGAGTTAATTGAAAAAGCTCTTAATTCCACCAATCATGTTGGTGTAAAAGCTGCAAAATTATTAGGAATATTACCAGACGCATTGTATCGTAGAATTGATAAACTTATGCCAAAAAAAAAGAAAAAGAGAATTAAGCGAAAATGAGTATTTCTCTCAATTTCGCTGAAAATTAAGTAACTGCAGTTATTATAAGATATTAGAAAGGTAAAGACATTCTTCTATCCGCATTAATGAGGATATTCGAAATCCCTTTATCTTTGGAATTACCTCGATTTTTTGTATCTCTATCTCTTGCAAGACATTAACTTGAATGGCATTGTTGTTGCTAATAGAAAGCCGGAGGATTTATAAATATATATAAATGTGGTTGTTTTTGTGGAAGTAATAGAATTTTTTGTAATCTATTGCTTCCACAATTTTTTATGAAATTTTTGATTTAAAAAAACGGAGGAAAAAGAATGAAACGAAGAGTATTAATTTTTGCATTATTATTGCTACTGACAGCAAGTTTATTTGCAAACAATGCCCCGGTAGTAGAGAATGTAACAGCGAACCAACGCACAGATGGCAGTAAAATTGTGGACATCTATTACGATGTAACCGATGCCGATGGAGATACGCTTTTTATTGTATTACAAGTTTCCGATGACGGAGGTGTAAACTATAACTTTGCTCCCATTTATCTAAGTGGAGATTTTGGTGGCAACATTTTATCCGGAACAAGTAAACACATTATTTGGAATGCAGGCAGTGAAAACTATATTTTGGGCAGTACGCAACACAAATTTAAAGTTATTGCCGATGACTATTATACTCCACCATCACCACCTGCCGGTTTTGTTTTTGTAGCTGGTGGAACATTCCAAA
>JAOZMQ010000139.1 GCA_029934195.1 Candidatus Cloacimonadota bacterium
TAGGGGAGATTAAGAGGGGTTTTAACTTCTTGCGAAATAAATTGATATAAATGATGTAGTTACTGAGGAATACCAACTTCGGTAGCTGAAAAATATTTTCTACTCTTCTTTAATTGAAACAATAATGAGGTTTCTTATGCAACAAACAATCATCCAAATCAAAGAAAAATTTGATTTAATTGAAAATCTTCCTACTTTATCTGTGATTACAACTCGTCTTTTAGAGTTGTTGAAAAAACCATCTGTGTCTATGAATGAGATTAGTAAATTAATGGAGCATGATTTATCAATAACAGCAAAAGTTCTCAGAGTAGCCAACTCACCTTATTATGGATTCAGACAAAGAATTGATACTTTGAAAATGGCTTTAGTAGTACTTGGAGTCAATGAAACAAGTAATATTATTTTAGGGTTTTCTATGTTCGATAGTTTTAATAAATCGGAAGCAAATGCTCATTTTGATATTAATAAGTTTTGGGAACATTCTGCTATTACTGCTTATATTTCGCAATATTTTGGGAAAAAATTAGGAATACGTTTTCATGGTGAAGAATTTACTGCTGGACTAATGCATGACATTGGAAAATTAATTACGGCTCAATATTTTCCAAGCGAGATAAACAATATCTTCAATTTCTTTAATAATAATGATGTTGAATTATATGAAGCTGAAGAAAGGACATTTGGTATAACACACATGCAAATGGGTTTTTGGCTTGCAAATAAGTGGAAGCTCCCACAACAACTATCTGATGTCATTTTTTTTCATCATCATTCTGAAAAAGCAAAGACGAATAAAATATTAGTAGCCGTAGTTAGTCTTAGTGATAGCTTTGCAAAATTGTTTGATTCGAATCAAGAGAATAAGGAGAATGTGCTTAAATTAATTTATAAATCTTCTGCTTGGAATATTTTAGAACCATATTTAATTAAATTTGAGGTTGTAGAATTTATTAAAGAATTAGAGACAAATGTAGATTCAGTAAAAGAATTTCTCGCTACTTTAACAGATTCTTAATAATTGCAATGAATAAAACATACACTGAAAATAAGACATTGACCCTTTTTATGGTCGCTTCTTTTTTTAATGGATTCATCTTTAGTTTAGGAGCCATTCAGGATATTGTTGCCAAAAAAGCTCTTCACGCAGCAGATTGGCAAATAATGCTTCTCACTATGCTTTGGCCTGTATCCAGCTTTTTTTCAATTTGGTGGGGGAAAATTTTAGAGAATTCACGCAATAAATCGCCATATTTCTGGATTGTTGCGATATTTGGAAGATTGATTCTAATTATAGTCCTTTTTATCTCAAATGTAAATTCTTTAATTCTAATATTGGGAATAATGTATTCCTTTAATTCGTTGTTTGTTCCTTTACAAAATGCGTTATTACAAGCTAATTTCAAGCCTAAATCAATTGGTTCTGTATTTGGATATTCTGTTTGTATAGCAAATTCCATATCTATGGTCATTGTCTTCGTTGCTGGTAAACTGCTTGATTTTGATGAATCATTTTTCCGTTACATCTTTTTCTTTATTGGAATTGCAGGCTTCTTAGGTACTTTTATTATGACTTTTATCAATATGAAAAATTCAAATCATCTAATCAAAGAACACTCGAAGTTAAAAATTAATGATCTTCTTTTTTCTCCTGTTTTAAGAACAATTGAGGTCTTGAAAACAAATAAGGATTTTGCAATTTTTGAGAGAAATTTTTTTATTTATGGTTTAGGTTTCATTGTTGTCTTACCTGTAATCCCAAAATTTCTTGTTGAAGATTTACAAATGACTTATACTTTGACTTTTCTTGCAAAAGGGATTTTAGCTCAATTGGGTATCATTATACTATCACCAATTTTAGGAAAAATTTCGAGTAATCGCGATCCCAATCAATTTACCGGATATATTTTTTTCGCTCTAGCTTTTTATCCAATAACTCTTTTATTGGCAAGTCTTGTTAATAATCATACTTTTGCAATTGTGTTGATTTTTGTAGCATATTTGATTTTTGGAATTGCCATGTCCGGAGTTGTTATTTCTTGGAATATTAGTTCAATTCATTTTGCGGGAAAAGAAGATGCTTCAATGTATCAAGCAGTACACTTAACTTTAACAGGTATAAGAGGTATCATAGCTCCTTTATTGGGATATTTTGTTATGACATTTATTGGTATTCAGGCTGTTTTTGCAATAGCTTCCGGTTTTCTATTCTTAGCTTCGTATTTAAGCTTTAATCAATTCAAGATAATAAGAGAAAGAAATGGATAATAACCAATGATTGCACAGATTTAAAATAATAAATCCTTGTTGAAATCTTAAAGAATAATATAGGATATAAAAAAACAATTGACACAGTAATCATAAAAATCTTTATAGCGGTTACAAAAAAATAAGGAGAAAATATGAAAAATTTAAGAAAAGTCAGTATGTTACTGTTTGTTGTTTTAGCACTTATGGTAAGCTTTGGTTGTTCAGAAAGTAGTGATGGCGATAATGATAATGATGGTAATTCATCTACCTTTACCGGAGCTGGAGATTTCACAGGAAGTGACTTTGATTATATGTTAATGATTGGAAATTATGATTTTGATACACGCAGTTCAATAATCTCAATAACATCGATGGACGAGAATATAATTACAGATTGTAATGTTTCAATTAATGGTGAAGATGTTGAACTTTTAAATACTGGTGGAGGTTGGATAGGAGATCTTCTCGATGTAGTTGAAGGTGAAACTTATGTATTCAAAGTAACTTGTGACAATAAATCAGCTGAAGCAAGCTTGAAAGTTACATATATACCTAATTTAACTGCTCCTGAAACTTTTGATTTTACACAAGCGACTCCGATTAGTTGGTCTCAAGGTGGTAATAATCAGTATCAATTTATTACAGGTTATTATGAATCTATGGATTATAATGAGGATCTTTTTATTGAAGTTGATAGTGATGTTAGGGAATATACTTTACCTGCTAATTGGATGACTCCAGCAACTACAGATGAGTACACTGATATAGAAATTTATGAATTCAACTTTAGTTCAAATAATGATTTCCTTTTTATCAGTTCAAGTTTTGACATGGTTGGATATGGTATCTACAGAAATAATTCAAAACCCAAAAGTAATCATTTAGAAAAAATTATTGATATTATTTCAAGTAATTAATTAGAATCTTTTTGTATAATACTAACCCCAACAAGATTGTTGGGGTTTTATTTTTTACCAGCAAATATACTTATTTCCGTTTTGAAGCAATGTCTTTATTCTATTTTTTTCAATCCTCTTTTTTACTTCTCGGATGCGCCTGCTCATATTCTTTTCGTAAATCTTCCAAAGTAAGATGTGTATAAATTTCTGTTGAAGATAAATTGGCATGTCCCAACATTTCTTGAACTGCTATTAAATCGGCACCGTTTGCAGTAAGATGAGTTGCAAAAGAATGACGAAGAGAGTGAGGAGAATATCCTTTAGTTTGTGCTATTAAAAGAATGTACCGATCAATAATTTGTCGTAGTTCATCTGGTAATAATTTATTACCGCTTTTTGTAAGGAAAACAGAATTATTCTTTTCTTTAGAAACGAATTTTTGTCTGATTTTTAAATATTCACGCATTGCTTTTACAGCTTTTTTGCCTATTGGAATTATTCGTTCTTTATTTCCTTTTCCAATTACTCTAACCAATCTGCTATTCAAATCTAAAGAGTTTATTTTACAACCTGAAACTTCACTTACACGTAATCCGCAAGAATATATTAATTCCATTATTGCTTTATTTCTTACACCAAATTTTGTTTTGATGTCCGGAATTTCTAATAATTTATTCATTTCTGTTTCAGTAAAATATTTGGGAAGGATCCTTTCAAATTTAGGTGTTGGTAAATTCAATGCAGGATTCTTAGTAATGATATTATTAATTTTGCAGAATTTGAAAAAATTCCTAATTACAGTCACTTTTCTTGCTAAAGTCCGATTAGATCGATTATTTTCATTGAGAAAACGTAAATAATCCCGAATGAACAAACGATTAATTTCTGATAAAATAATATTTCTATCTTCGAAAAATTTGTGCAAAAAAGTTTCAAATTGGAGCAAATCATTCTCGTAAGCTCTTATTGTATGAGAAGATAACCCTCTTGCCATCAAAGTGCGTTTATATTGTTCAATTATATCAAGCATCATCTATCCCTCCCATAAAACAAATTACTTTTTTCTCAAGCCTTAAAATGAGATTACTAATGAGGTAAACATATTTCTTAAACAAATCCTTATTTGAATTTTTTGAGTTTCCATTTTTTTGTAATTTTCCCATTTGCTTTTTTAATTCGCAATTGTCCAAATTTTCCTTTTGAAGAGATAACACTACAAAAATCAGTTTTATTATTCCAAAATTCATGATAAGTTTTTTTGTAATCAAAACTTAGAACAGCATCAATCTGATATTTACTACAAATATCTTTCACAATAAATTTTGGAACACTGGTAAGCATAATTACCAAATCACATTTTGGTGATAAAAGTTGGACTTGTTTCTCGGCAATTGTAAAAATATCAAATTCCATATTCATAGATTGATTTATTTCATTTTTAACCGTAAAATCCGGTGTGTATATTGAAAAAAATCCAAGTCGAATTGAGTCCATTTCAATAATAGAATTTTTCACAAGAAAGGAGTTTTTTCTCTCCGGATAAATATTAGAACTCAATAATTTAAAGTTCGTGATTTCAGGAAAATAATCAAAAAAATAGTCAGTAGGACATGAAAAAGTAACAGGTAAATTTTCTAAAGTTTCAATAATCAGAGAATCATTTACAACATTATTTTTTTTTAAAATTTTACCTGTAAAAATACTAATTTCATTTGTGGTAATTGTATCACTTATCGCACTATTAAGATTAAATTTAAGATCAGTAAAAATCGAGTCATTTTTTATGATCTTTTGAGAAAGTGATATTTCATTAAAAAAATTAATATCAATGATTTGAGAAAAGAGTGAAAAAGTCGAACAAAGTAAAATAGCTATAATTATTAAATATTTCATTTTATATCCTATCATTTTTTATTACTTTAAAAAATCTGACTGATTGAATGTCAAGTTGAAGTAATAAATATATTTTTGGATTAAATTTTACTCCGTTCTTGACATAAAGAGAATCATTTTAGAGTAAGGAATTATAATTAATTCTATTGAGGTAATATGTTAGAACGAATTGCAACCCCAAATCAGTTTTCAGAAGAGGCTGAATTTGATCGAGCTTTAAGACCAAAGAGATTGGATGATTTTGTTGGTCAGGAAAAATTAAAAGAAATACTTGATATCTCTATTCAAGCAGCAAAACTTCGTGGTGAACCTTTGGATCATGTTTTATTTTATGGACCACCTGGACTTGGTAAGACAACACTCTCAAATATTATTGCGAATGAATTGGGAGCAAAAATAAAAATAACTTCCGGTCCTGTTTTAGATAAACCTACTGATCTTGCTGGAATACTTACAAATTTGGAAAGTCGAGATGTCTTTTTTATCGATGAAATTCATCGCCTGAATCATGTTGTTGAAGAATATATGTATCCGGCCATTGAAGATTTTAGTATTGAGATAATCATCGATAGCGGTCCGAGTGCAAGATCACTGAGAATAGATTTGGAACCATTCACTTTGATCGGAGCAACAACACGAGCCGGACTTTTAACAGCTCCGATGAGAGCAAGATTTGGTATTGTTTTGCGACTTGATTACTATAATGAAAAAGATATTATCAAAATTCTTGAAAGATCTGCGAGATTATTAAACGTTGAAATTGAACATGAAGGAACAATTGAAATGGCTCGTAGAAGTCGAGGAACTCCACGTGTTGCCAATAGACTTTTACGCCGAGTTCGCGATTATGCTCAAATTCGAGGTAATGGAATCATCACAAAAGATATTGCGATAAAAGCTCTAAAAATGTTAGATGTCGATCATGCCGGATTAGATGATATGGACAAAAGATTGTTAATGACTTTGATAGAAAATTATAATGGAGGACCGGTTGGATTAAAAACTCTTGCGGTAGCCATTGGTGAAGATGCCGGAACAGTTGAAGAAATCTACGAGCCTTATTTAATTCAACAAGGATTTTTAGAAAGAACCATGCAAGGAAGAAAAGCTACTCGAAAAACATATAAGCATTTTGGAATCATTTCAACTGAAACACAAAAAGATCTTTTTGATATTATTGAGCCACAATAAAAAAATCAATTCCATTAAATTTTTGAATAAAAAAAGACCGGAATTTCTCATTGTAACTTAAAAATTTGTTTTTCGGGACTTCGGGATTTTTGGGGAATGCAGGATTTTTATTCTCGCTCCACAATCATTTCCATCCATTGCGAAACAAGCTAAAAAAGAATAGAGAGTAATAAACTCATGGCAGACAGACTCATTTATCACTTTGTGAAAAATTGTGAAATAAGGAAATACAAAAAAACATTTACAAGAATTATCAATTTAAAAGGTTTGCTTTTATAAAGATATAAGAGGAAAATATGAAAAAAATTAATTTTGCTTTAGTTGGTTGTGGAAGAATTTCCAGAAAACATGCCGGTACAATTACAGAACATTTGTCACATTGTGCAAACCTTATTGCCGTATGTGATATAAAGGTTGATTTGGCAAAGAAAGTTGGTGAACAATACAAAGTTCCATTTTATGAATCTTATGATGAAATGCTTGAAAATCATCCTGAAATAAATACAGTAAATATCCTTTCTGAAAGTGGTTTACATGCAAAACATACTATTGATATTGTTAGAAAATATAGAAAAAATATCGTAGTTGAAAAGCCAATGGCACTCACACTTGAAGACGCAGATAAAATGATTCGTGCTTGTGATGAAGAAGGTGTTAAATTATTTGTAGTAAAACAAAATAGATATAATATTCCTGTAATGAAACTTCGTAAAGCTTTGGAAGAAGGAGACTTTGGAAAACTTGTGATGGGTTCTGTTCGTGTAAGATGGTGTCGTCCTCAACATTATTATGATCAAGCTTCTTGGCGTGGAACTTGGGCAATGGATGGCGGAGTTTTCACAAATCAAGCTTCACATCATGTTGATTTATTAGAATGGATGCTCGGAGAACCTATTTCGGTTTTTGCCAAAAGTAGAACAGCACTTGTTGATATTGAAACAGAAGATACCGGAGTTGCAATAATCACATTTAAAAATGGTGCTATCGGAGTTGTTGAAGCAACTACAGCAACTCGTCCAAAAGATCTTGAAGGTTCAATTTCCATACTTGGAGAAAAAGGTTCAGTTGAAATCAGTGGTTTTGCTGTAAATGAGATGAAGACTTGGAACTTTGAAAATAAAGAGAATATTGAAATCAGTAAATATAAAGAGAATCCTACTAATGTTTATGGTTTTGGACATGTTCGCTATTTGCAAAATGTTTGCGATTCACTTCTCAGTAATAAAAAAGCATTGGTTGATGGTCTCGAAGGGAGGAAATCTCTTGAGCTTATTAATGCAATTTACGAGTCAATTGAAACAGGAAAAGAAGTTTTTATCAGATTTCAACCCAAAAAATGTAAATTAGGAAGAAGTTAGAGATTTAACCACAGACTT
>JAOZMQ010000140.1:0-4445 GCA_029934195.1 Candidatus Cloacimonadota bacterium
ACAGCAAACAGCGTGTGCAAGATGATTTAAGCCACTCTCTTCATCGTTCTTTTCTTCCATTAGGTAAGAAGTCACATGTCGCATTAAAGCGTCCTTATATCGCTCTTTAGATATTTTTTTCCAATTATCAACTGAATACTTTTTTGCTCCCAGTTCTAGAACCTTAACAACTTCTTTTACTGCTTTAAAAGGTAACAGCGTCCATCGCAATTTACCTACATCAAATTTTTGTCCTTCCATTTAAGCCTCCGCTAGTTGTCTGACTGCATCTCTTAATGTTTCCTCAGCTACATTACCAACTATTTGATTAACTAACTGACCATCATTTAAAAAGACAATCGTTGGGACACTACGAACCTTAAACCGAGTAGTGCTTTCTGCATCAACCTCTACATCGATTTTCCCAAATGTTATATTATCGTATTTAACTGCCAATTTATCCATTAGTGGTTGAATTGTCTTACAAGGAACACACCATTTACTCTCAAACTTGATTACTTCTTTCATTTTTTTTTCTCCTATTTTATATTTAAAAAATTTAAATTACTTTCAAAAGTGTCGTTAAACATAATGCTAGTATACCCTTTTTCAAGATATTCTGCAATTGTTTTTGCAGAAATTTTATTTATTTTCTTTTTTTGTGCAAAGTAAATAAAGAAAAATCCTTCTCCACCTTGCTTCTCAATATCTAATAAAGCTTTTATTTGATGTATCTTACAATTAGATAGATAAAACAATTCTTTATCACAATGTTTTGCGTCAAAAGCATAGAATTTATTATTGTATAAGCATTGGAAATCAAATCCATGCTTTCTAACAGTTTGTCCAGATTGTAATTTTTCTGGAAAGTTCTGCTGACAATGAATATTTCTTGTCTCGTAACTTTTAAATAAGGTCAAGATGCTTTTTTCAAACATCTTTCCTCCTATTTGTTGTCCTCCTTTCATTTTGTTTCTCCTTGTAATATTTCCTTTAATTCATCCATTTCTTCTTTTAAAGTAGAATTTGGATGATGTTTTTTATGTAAGTTACAAATATAAGATACATCAAGATTATTAACTACTCCTAAAACCGCTTCGGTTACCCATTTGTCACAAGCAAAATCAAACATAATATTATGAAAATTCCAATCTGCAATATAATTATTTTTAAATGCTTTTGCTTTTCCTATTATTATAAAATCATATCTTGTACAATCACCTGGCTCAAGTGATATATTAGCTTGAGACACTGTTTTGTTTTTACTTTTATTCATAATTCCTCCTATAATCTTCCATAATCTACTAGAAAATTGTTGTTTTTTAATTTTATGATTGTTGTTTCATAACTTAAATGATTAATTATATTCTGAGTTAAATCTTCGTGAAGAATTTTTGTTAATGTGAATTTTTCATTTAAAGATAAATCCATACTTGCATCTTTGCAAGCATCTTCTATATCATCGTAATCATATACATCTTTAAAATTTCCAATTTTTAATTTAAATTGATATGCATCTTCTGAATTTAAGTTTTTTGCATATTCATTTTGCAATTCTTCTTCCGTATATTCAGTCCATTCACAATCTATTGCAATCGTATCTTGCATATATTCATTACTTGCCTCGAATTGTGATAATTGCTCATATAATTCTTCAATCGCACATTCTGTAAACGATTTACTCCTCGATGAATTTTCCCATAGTAGCTTGAAAGTGTTTAATTCTATCATTTTTTTCTCCTTTAGTTAATTTTTTGTGCTAAAATATCGCACTGTTTTGCACCTATGAAACCCATTTTCTTTAAATCATGACAAATATTATAATTTGTTGCAAAAAGCATATTCATTCCGCAACCAGATACTCTGATTTCACAACAATTATTTGGTTTATACCCAAGTTCCCTTAAGAAACTATTATAATTTCTGTAATAATAATTATTTCCTTTTCCTTTATCACAACTCGTTATTTTAATCATTCTACTCATTCCGCTTTTAGCGACAGTCGTTACAATATATTGCAACCTACCTTGTCTTAAGGCAGATATATAATCTATTGCTTGGCTGTAAAAATGATCCCCATATTTCCCAATTAATTTTTCTTTTTTTGTCATTTTATTCTCCTTTATTATTGTTTAATATTATGGTAAAGTAAAATTTACCTTCTTCTGCTCCCCATTTTGTTTTACCTGTAGATATTTTTATTTCTTTTATTTTACATGAAAAACATCTTGCATTTTTATGATAACCATTTGCAAATAAAACTTCATCGAAATTCTTAAATTCCAGCTTGTGAAAAAGCATTACAGATTTAATATCAAAGAAGTTCTTATATGGATTATTCATATCTGAAACCATTTCACTTATTTTGTAGGAAGTTACATCATGTTTGTGATAATTAAGTAATCTCCTAAACCAGTACTCTTTAATTTCTCTATATTCTTCTTTTTTTTGACCTGATTGTATCATATCAAACCATTCTTTTTTTAAATTTAGTTTCAAACAAGATTTATTCATTATTTAATCCTCCTCTGTCATTGGATGTAGACTCAATAGAGATTCTTCCCAATCTATACTTTTGTTAATTATGAATGTGTTGGTGTCAAAACCAATATGTTTACAATATCCATATACTTTCCACTCATTTACAGCTAAAGCAGGCTTAAAAGAGTAAAGATGTATTTCTTTATTTGCATCCATCGTCACAAATGGAAACTCCTCAGATAAAAATTGGGATAAAAAATCATCTAATTCTGACAGATTATTTATCTCTATTTTCTTAATTCTGTAGGTGTGCATATTGCTAAAAGTATCATAATTTTTAGTAATCCAAGAATCGCCATCGAATATTTCCAACTTAAATCCTTTCATATATTCTTGCTCCTCTTCTGTTAATAACCCAAATGCTTTTTCTGGAATAATCATTTTATTCTCCTTTCATATTTTATTTTGTTTATTATTGCACTAACTTGCATCATGTTTAAATCGTTTAAATTTATACTTAAATTTTGACTTTTTAACATACGATATGCAAATTGCTTCTGTTTTTCACTTGCTGGCTTTTTCCCCCAGCGCTTCTTACTCTTGGTATTCCAAATTGGAGATTCTTTATTTTTATGTTTCTTTAGTATTTCAAAAACTTTTAATAAATTCTCTTGAATTTTTCTTTTTTCATATTCCAATTTGTTTGTGAAGACTCTACAATCTCCAATTGCATCTTCTTTTGTTATCCCAATATAGGAATTTTCCGGTAAACCAACCAATAAAGTCCCGTCTGGAAACTTGAAATAATCAACATTATAGGTGTTTAATTTGCGTTTTTTCTTCCACAAATCAACTAATTCCATGTTTTTTACCCAACTTTCTGGAACATCACTTTTAGATTCAATTAAATCTGGTATTTGGTCTAGCAAATCTCCTTCAATTTCTATTTCAACTCCATCTGGAACTGCATCCATATCAATTCCCAATAAACAAGGAGCGGTGCATAGATCTAATCTACGAGTTGCACCAATACAGTCATATAATGTTGCTGTATCTTTTCCCTCATACTTTCTTAACCCTCTACCAACCATTTGGGTGTATAAAACTTGACTTTTTGTTGGTCTAGCTAATATTAAACTCCTTGCTGCTTTTGTATTCACGCCTTCTGTGAATATTTGACAGTTTATTAAACAATCAATCTTATTATTGTTAAAATCTAATAAGATTTGTTTCCTGGTGTCTTTTTTAGTTTTCCCTGTAACGACTACTGAATTAGGTATTTGTTCAGCCACGGCTTCGCAATGAGCTATATTGACACAAAATATTAAAGCTGGTTTTTCACACTCTTTATATATTTTCGCTAAGGCTTTGTTTGCACCTTCAATATTCACTCGCTTTTCTAATTCTTTTACGGTATAGTCATTTGCATCAGATTTAATATTACTTAAATCATAACCAATATTGACTCTTTTACAGTTTAATCGAGCCAACCAACCTTCACTTATGCCCCATTTAATATCTCTTTCAAAGATAATTTTAGAAAATAATGAAGACAAATCCTCTCCATCATTTCTAAATGGAGTGGCTGAAACACCTATTAATTGATATGGTTTGAAGTATTCAATAGTGCTTTTGAATGTTTTTGCTGCACTATTGTGAAATTCATCTACAATTATTCTGTGAAAATAATCTGGAGCGAATTTTTCTTTTCGCTTATGCATAGTTTGAAAACTTGCACTTACTACTTCTTCTCCATTAGATACATCTTTTCCAATTTCAAAACCGACTTTGCAATCGTAATCATCTTGAACTTGATAAACAAGTTCTTGACGATGTGATAGGATTAGTGTTTTTCCCTCTCTTGGTAAGTGAGAAAATGTAACCGTTTTTCCACTGGCAGTTGGAAGAGCAATTGCAAATGAACCTTTGCCTGCATTTACAATTGCTTTAATCGCATCCTTTTGGTATTGTCTTAATTCCATTTT
>JAOZMQ010000140.1:4545-7589 GCA_029934195.1 Candidatus Cloacimonadota bacterium
TTTGGTTGAACTATTGTTATTTTTAATTCTTTGGTTTCTTTCCCATACCATAAATTATTTTCATCATGACCTTTCATATCAATTTTCTTAAAATCATCTAAATTGAAATTTTTATTATCACATTGAATTTGTAATTGACCTTTTATCAAGGATATTGTATATGGGTCATATTTTTCGATTTCTTTTTTATATTTTTCTATTAAGCTTAAGTTTAGTAACATATTATTCCTCCTCTTTTATTTGTTGTCGAACGAATTGAGATGGGATTTCAAACGGGATACCGCTTTCAGCATAGTAAAATGTGGCTTCAGAAGTAGATTCATTTTCCATTAGTAAACAAACTCCTGTTTTATCTCGTATTTCTAATATAGTACCCTCTTGCAAAATAGCAGGTTTCTCTGTTATTTGTGTAAATAATTTATTATTTTCTATTTTATAATTACAAAGTTCAATTACTTGAATATCTTCACTTATTACCCATTCGTATTTTAATTCTGGTTCTATTGGTTGATAACCAAAATCTTCTCTTAGTCTCTTTAATAATATTTGCATAAGAGATTGATTTTCATTTAATCGAGAAAGCCAAAATTTATATTCTTTTGATTTTTTGTCGTTAAGTGAAAGCCAAATATTTTCATTTATTAATAGAAAATAATCCCCATGGTGTAATACTGCCTCTCCTATACAATTTGTTGTTATAAATACATTATCTACTTTTTTTATTTTTGACATTTTTTCTCCTTTTTTTGTTTTTAATCCGTTTCTCATTTTATTCTCCTTTAAAATAAAAAACCCTCCGAAGAGGGCTTTTGTTGTTTATCCACTGACTGCCATTATGAGGGCTATAAATAAATATACCCCTATGAACATTGCGATTTCCATTTTGTCCTCCTTTTGTTAAAATGGTACATTGTCTTCTGGTGCATTTGTTGTAGGAAATTGTGCCTGTTGAGCTGGTGCTGCTTGTTGAACTGGTGCTGTTGCTTGAGTTGTTGGAAGAATATATCTTTTTATTCTTGTTCCTTTTACTTCTCCATCACGACCAGTATAAGTATAATCCTCTACTTTTACTTTCCCAATTGCATTACGAAATGAATAACTTTCCAAATTTTCACCATTAGCAATATTAATGTTAAAGCATTTTACCATTAAATTCTGAAACATTACTGCTGTTGGTCCTTCAAACCATAATGAATGAAAAATTATTCTGTTTTTGAAAGGTCCTTCATCCAAAATTTTTAATTGAAATTTAAAATGCCCTTTCCCAGTTTTTGTTATTGCTTCTTCATCTTTGACCACTTGCACATTATAATCACCTGGTGCTATTGGTGCAAATTCTCCGTTCCCTGCGTTTACTTCTTCTTGTTGAAATTGAATTCCCATTTTACTTTTCTCCTTTGTTGTTGTTAAATAAATCTTCCGGTGTGCAGTATGCACGGTTCCACTTACGATCTTTAAGTGGATATTGCTCGCTTGCTCTCATATTAATGAAAACTTTTCCTTGAGTTTCTTCTGTTTTTCCCCAAGTTGTCCTGCCAATAATATCAAAATAACCCATAATTTGCTTGATTATTTGGTATTGTTTCGCTTTTAAGTATGGTATAGTCAATGACTTCATACTATTGTCACTTTGCTTCATAACTGCGTCTACTTCCAATGCTGTTACAAATACATTCTTGTTCTCAAACTGAATATTCCTTAGCAACTGCGCATACTGGAATAACTTTTGATAGCATTTAAGATAATCTCCTTGTTGCATCATCTCAGTTTTACTTTTGTTTGAGTAAAAATTCATCAGCAATTGCTCAAATTCTGTTAATGAATCAAAGCCTACATTTTGATATTTTGCTCCTTTTGCCTCTTCCATAGCTTCTGCTAAATCTGACATATCGGGCTTTATTGCAAAAACATCAACCTCTTTTTCTTCTTTTTCTAGCACTGAGAAACCAGGATCCAACGCAATTAATAGCGTATTTCCAGGAATTTTTGCTGCTATTGTGGTTTTTCCTGTTCCGGGTAATCCATAAATTATCGCGCTTGTACCCTGAACCCCCTGCGCTTTGCTACTTACAATGCCCATTCTCCCTCCTTTGTTATTGTATGTTTACGATATGGAATCATTTCCTTGCAGCAATCACAGGTCATACAGCCTTGTGGTGCTTCTTTTGAATTAAATAATTTATGAACTTCTTCCTGTTCAGCTCGAACATTATTCAATGCTTGTTTTAGTATTTCTGGCTCGAAATACAACTCTTCAATTACAAATGGCTCACTTTTACTGATAGCAATAATCTTTGCTCCATTATCAATTGTTCCTGTAGCGTGTGCATAAAGGGCTAATTGTTGATGATAGGAGTATAATTCCCAAGTTGGAACTTTTATGCCTTTAACTGCGTCCCATTGTAATTCTAGCATACTTGTGGCTGTTGTTTTTAGGTCAATTATTTGCTTTACCATTGAAGAATCTAGTTTTTGCTTAGTAGTTGCAATTTTATCTGGGTCTGTAAGAGTTTTAGTTTCATGATATACTTTTGTTTCGCACAACATATCAATTTTACCCTTCCATTTATATCCATCTAAATCAAATTTAACTATTTTTTGAGCCTCTGATTTCTCAATTAGACTCATAACTTTTTGATTTGATTTGACAAAATCTACCATTTTTGACGCATTTTCAAAATCAGCATACATTCCGCCACGCTTTTTGAAAATTTTATCTGCATTTTGGGCAAGTAATTCTTCTTGAACTGTCTCATCTTCCAATAAAAATGCGTCCACATAAGAACCAATTAAAAATGCTTTTTTGTATGGCATTTTCCACGATTTGTGGTCTAGCATCCACTGCTGAAATGCACACTTTTGATAACCCTTGAACCTAGAATTACTCATCCTAGATACATCTTCGTACTAATCTTCTTTCATTGTACCCTCCTTTTTTTTAGGTGTTTTAATATATATGTTTTATTTTTTATTACAAATTTGTTATGATAATTTATCAAGTTTTATTTGACTTTTAATTATTTCTTCTTCATATATTTTAATTT
>JAOZMQ010000141.1 GCA_029934195.1 Candidatus Cloacimonadota bacterium
GAAAGAAAAAAGAGAATAAAGCTACAGAATAGCGACAAAAAAAAGAAAATTTAGAAAAAGTTAGTTTTCGTTCAGATTCTATTTAATAATCTTTTATAAATTTTATTTGCTTTAATATAAGATAAGAGGTAAAAATGAAATTCTTATATTTCTCTAAGAAATATTATTACATTACATTTAGCATAATATATTTAATTGTGTCTCAACTATCTCATTTAGAAGCAAGCGAAATACTAGAGCCCTTTCAACAATCATTACAAAAGAAATCATCGTATTTTTATCAAGAAGCAAAAAGACTTTATCTCTCGGGAAAATATGAAAAATCAATACAGATTCTACAAAAAGATATTTTCATTTCAAACAATTCTGCAACGATTCTAAAAATAAAAAATCTATACAAATTAGAAAAATATCTCTCTCTAATCAATACTATTCAAGCACAAGATACAAGTTTTATTGAAAACAAATTTGATTCCTTTTTTTTCTATTTTTTTTCAAGTTGCTCCTTGATAAATAAGAATGAAATTTTATCAAAATTTCTGCAAGATTATCAGTATATTCTTGCTGGGAAGAAAGACTCACATTTTAATAATATTTTTTTACAATTACTCAATGATAAAAAATTTCATGAAATTCAAATTCTAATAGAATTCATGCCAGAATTAGTTATGACGAATGAGCAGAAAGAATTACTCTTATCGGTGACTTTATATTATCTCAAAGAATATGACTCTTCTATCTCAAAATTAGAAAAATTGCTTGAAAGTGAA
This sequence comes from Candidatus Cloacimonadota bacterium, assembly GCA_029934195.1. GTDB lineage: Bacteria > Cloacimonadota > Cloacimonadia > Cloacimonadales > JAOZMQ01 > JAOZMQ01. The sequence goes on from JAOZMQ010000141.1 coordinate 771, forward strand.
GATTTATTTATAAAGAAACTTGCTGTTGAATATTACATTTTGAATTACTTTTATAAAGAAGAATTGCCTGATAAAGATTATGATTCAAAAAAAACTTTCCTCTCTGATATTGGAAAAAGAAATCTCATTTATCTTTATTTAAGCCAAAATGATGCTGACTCTGCAAATGAAATCGCTATTGATTTGAATACAGATAACCAAAATTTTCTTTCAAAAATAATGATTCTCTTAAAAGAGCATCATTTTAAAACAGCTGCAAAAATTAAAAATCGAATCCCTGAAAGTTTATTTCTAAAAAATTCAGTTACTGTTTTAGCTCTTTCTGAAATATTGTATTCAGAAAAGAATTTTAACAAGTCGCTTTTTCATTTCAAACAATATAAAAAAATGACAAATCAAAATGAAGATTATATAATTAACGCTATAGCATTCTCATATAATGGTTTATATAAGTATAATAACTCAGCTTATTATTGGATTAAAAATATTAAAAATGAATCGTCAATTTTTGATTCACTTGCATTATTTAATCTTATAAAATTATATGATTTTACCAAACACCCATATTCTGCTTACAAATATTACAACAAAATCCTTGCAAAAAATTATCCTGTTTCACCTAAATTTTTAGAAAATTATCTTACATGTCTTCTTGATACTGATAGATTTGATACATTTAAGTTGAAATATCAGAAATATTCAAAAATTATTTCTAATAATAAGAATCATAAATTCGCAAAATTAATAGCTGATGATTATTATAATCAAGGGGAATATGAAGAAGCTTTGAAGTTTTATAATATTTGTTATTCAATTAAGAAAAATGAAGAAATTAAATTACAAATTGAGAAAATTAAATTTCTTGCAGGTCATTATACTTCACCGGAAGAATATTTAATTTCCTTTCTTGAATCAAATCCAGAAGGAAAAATGGCAAATCAAATCAAAGCAGATTTATTTAATTTCTATATCACAAGCAATAACTTCAAAAAAGTAATTTCAATGTCTGATTCACTAAATATTAAAATTTCTCCAGATTCATTAGATTACTTTAAAGGATTGGCTTTTAAAGGAATGAGAGATTGGGAAAATGCAACAGAGAAATTTGGATATTTAATAACAAAAACATCAAATCCACACATCTTCTCTAATGCCAAAAATGAGTTTAAAGAATCAATCTTTCATTTGTCATCCGATATTGCTTCGAACATAATTTCTGAACTTACAGACTCACTTATTGTTGATTCTATTCGTACAACTTTACTTCTTGGTTTAACAAAAGTTTTTGAAAATGAGCATAATTTCTTGGAGGCAAATAATCTTTATTATTCAATGTTAGAAGACTCAACTTCTATTAAGAAAGATATAAATAATTCTATCGAACTGAAAATTGCTTTGAATAAAATTTACTTAAATGAATTTCAAGATGCCATTGAGATTGTAAAACCATATTTGAACTCAAAAGATTCCCTAATGATTAAAGATGCTTTATTTTTGACCTATGCTGCAGAATATGGAAATGGAAATATTGATAAGGCTAAAAAAAACTTATTAGAATTGTATTTAGAATATAAGCCCCATAAAAATCCGTACAAGATTATAAAAAATTTGGCAAATTTATTTTATGATAGCCAGCAATTTCTTTTCTCGTGGTATTTTTATCAAAAATTATATTCCATATCAGATGAGTCCCAAAGGTATCTTTTGAAAACTGAAATAGAGGAAATGACAGAATTTAAAGATTTGGATACTCTTGCAATAATGCAAATTAAAGATTTTGATAGTATAATCTTTGAAACTGAAGAATTAATTCAGTCAAATCAACTGGAAACAACAAGAAGATCAAATGAAAAAAAATAAAATAGATTATCATATACATTCGCAATTCAGTTCAGATAGTTTAATTCAAATGGAACAACTTGTCGTGAAAGCAATCAAAAATGGTTACAAAGATATTGCTATCACGGAACATTTCGATTTCGGTTCTTATGATATTGCAGAATATGGACTTCCGCCATTATTGGCTTATTATAGAGAATTTAAGCGAGTTAAGAAAAAATTTCCTGAGATAAATATTCTGTTTGGAGCTGAAATTGGCGAGTATCATAAAACAAATAAATTGGCAAATAAAATATTTGCTTTTGCTGAACCGGAATTAAAAATTGCCTCTATTCATATTCTTAATGGAGAGAAAAATATTTCAACACCACTAAATTTTAAATTATCAAAAGAGGATATTATAAGGTATTATCAAGATAATTTGGAGATGGTTGAATTTGGGAATTTTGATATTTTAGGACATCTGGGAATATTCAAAAGATATTTTACCCAAAAAATTGATGAAAAAATTTGTAATAATATTATAAATCAGATATTTGAAGTAATTATCCGTAAAGAAATTGCTCTTGAAATTAATTATTCTTCATTACGAAAAGCTTACAATTCAATCCTACCGGAGCCGGAATATTTAAAAATTTTCTTAAAAATGGGAGGTAAAATCATTACAATCGGTTCAGATTCTCATTCGCTTGAAACGTTTGATGATTATTATTCTCAAACTATTCAAATTTTGAAAAATGTTGGTTTTCAGAATGTTTATAAGAAAAGTGGGGGAGAATGGTTAGCTATAAAAATTTAAAAGTGTCTTCCAAAATTTCGATTAGACTGACAATCAAAATTGATAAAAGCTAAAAGGTAAAATGAAAACAAAATTTTCTGTAAATTCGGTAGAATATCTTATTCAAAGATTTCCATTACAAAAATATGAAAAGTTCCAAGCATGGAATGCTTCTGATGAATACATCATCAATCATATAATTAATCAAGAATATCATCTACAAAATAAAAAAATTCTAATTTTTAATGATACTTTTGGTGCTCTTTCTTGTGCTTTGAATTCTTATTCACTAACTATTGTTTCGGATTCTTTTCTCTCAATTGAAGCTATAAAAAAGAATTTGCTTACAAATAAAATTTCCAATGAAAAGATAATTATTCAAAATAGTTTGGAACCAATTGATTCAAATTTTGATTTAGCTATTATTCACATACCAAAAAAGTTAAAATATCTTGAATTTCAGTTGCAAAAAATTAGGGAAAATCTATCGCAGGGAACTATAGTTATTGCTTGTGACATGGCAAAAAATATTCACAAATCCACAATTGCACTTTTTGAATACTATCTCGGCGAAACAAAAACTTCACTTGCATGGAAAAAATCAAGATTGATTTTCTCTACAATATCAAACAAAGAGAAAAAGGCTCAAAATACTTATCCTTCAGAGTATTCTCTAAAAGATACAAGTTTTACGATTGTCAATTATCCAAACGTATTTTCTCAAAATAAATTAGATATTGGAACAAGATTCTTTTTGGAAAATTTCCCGGTTGTATCACAATTCAAAAAGATTATTGATCTTGGTTGTGGAAATGGTGTTTTAGGTCTAATTGCTGCAAGCAAAAATTCAGAAGCTGAAATCATTTGTACAGATGAATCATTTATGGCAATACAATCAGCAAAAGAAACCTTCAAAAAAAATGGTTTTCAAGATAGCGGAATTTTCAAAATTGGTAACAGTTTGTCTAATTTTCTCTCAGCAAGTGCGGACCTAATTCTTTGTAATCCTCCATTTCACCAAAATCATACTATTTCAACAAAAACTGCAAAAATTATGTTTTCTGATTCTTATCGTGTATTAAAAAAAAATGGAGAAATTTGGATTATTGCAAATCGACATCTTCTCTATCATCTTGTTATTAAACAAATATTTCAGAACATAAAAGTTGTTGCCTCAAATAAAAAATTTGTAATCCTTAAAGCAAAAAAAACGAAATAAGATCCTAATGTTTAAAACAGATTATATTTGACAAAAGATTTAAACTTATAAAAATGCGGAAAATCAAAATTAGCAATAAAAAATTATAGGAGAATAAAATGAAAATCAAATTTATGTTTCTGATTGTATTAGCTTTATTACTCTCAGCTACTTATCTTTTTTCAGATAATATTGGTAGTAAAAGAGTCGATGCTAATGGCGTTACACGTGAAATTAGAGAGAATGGGAGAGAATTAATTACAATCAATTTCGTAGGTGGTGCTCCACCTTTTTTTAATGAAGCTTATCCAATCACCACTGAATACGAGTATCTTGGAGTCACATTTGAAGGACCAAATGAAGGATCTGGCGGTGCCGTGCTTGAGGAAAATGGAAGTTTTGGTGTTTCGGGATTTAGTTTTCCAAATATTTTAGCCTTTAATAATGGAGCTGCACTTATTACCGGAGGGATTGCAGAAGGTCCAGAAGTTATAATTTTTGAAAACCCTGTTCCATATGTTGTAATCAAAGCAGGACATGCGGATGCTGGACAAATAACTATGGATGCTCTTGATGAATATGGAAATATTTTAGGAAGTGATCAAATTAACGGGAATTCAAGCTTAATATCTATGAGTGTTACGTTTGATAATATTTGTGCAGTCATGCTCTCATACACCGGATCCTTTTGCGTTTTTGATAATTTATCATACGAAATGGAATTTGCAAATTATGGCGATGTTGACGATAATGGAACCGTACAAGCATTTGATGCCTCATTAGTCCTTCAATATGCCGTAGGTTTGGATCCTTTACCTGAGATTGATCCCAGACCTTGGGAAGACTGGAGAATAATTGTTTCAGATGTTGATGGAAATGAGGATGTTCAAGCCTTTGACGCTTCACTAATTCTTCAATATGTTGTAGGTTTAATCACTGTATTTCCTGTTGAAGAATCTGGTAATTATGTCGCACCTATTGCAAATGTTAATATCCTTATCGAAGAAAACGAGTTAATTTTTGAAGCTGATTCCAATTTGTTTGCCTTTACAATTAATACTGATAATTCCGTTATTATTTTTGGAGAGCCAATTACAAACATGATGTATGAAAAAAATGGAAATCACATTGCTATGTGTTCATCTGAACCTCAATCTGGAATCTTTTTGAGAATTCCTTTCGCTCTTCAAGATATTGCTTCAATAGGAAATTTAGATGAGATAGTCACTTTGAATATGGTTGTTAATACAGAAGAAATTATAGAAACAATCAATACAACAATTAGTAATAAAAGTAATATTGAAGATTATAATAATAATTTTTCAGTTTATCCAAATCCCTTTAATCCAATTACTTCACTTAAGTTTTCAGTCCCTTTCAACAACACATTTACAGATGTTTCCATTTTCAATATTAAAGGAGAATTAGTAAAAATTATTGTTAAAGAAAACTTAAATATTGGCAAATATGTTTATCAATGGACAGGAAAAGATATTCAAGGTAAAAATGTTGGGTCTGGAATATATTTTTATAAAGCTCAGATTGGTAAAAGAATTTATTCAGGAAAAATTGTTTTAATGAAATAGTCTTTTATGAATTAAATAAATTTAAAGGCTTCCTTTTATGGAAGCCTTTTTTGTATCAATAAATTCAAAACACATAATCTCAATGACAGGGTTGTTATAAGAAAGGAAATTATACTTTCCGATAGGTTAAAAACCTATCTCTAAAACATTGAAAATCCTTCAGATTAAATTTTAGTCGGAAATACTTTTATTGTTTTAGGCAGACGTTTTAACACCTTGCAGAAAAAAAAATTCTTTTATGAAGGCAAAACAAGTATGATATAAATTGTAAAATGAAATGAAAAGGTAGCGAGGGAAGGATTTGAACCTCCGACCTTCGGGTTATGAGCCCGACGAGCTACCATCTGCTCCACCTCGCGACATTAATTATCTGCAAATAATTTTTTGCCCAAGATATTGTCAATATTTATATTAATAAAATTCTCAAGAACGCATTTCCTTAAAAATTGAGATTAAAAAGAAAAGTAATTGCAAAGTTTTATTTATTATTTTCCTTTTTCCTTTTTGGTTTGAATGAATAGTGTTTTTCTGCACAATCAGGGCAAATTCCATGTGAGAAACCATCACCAAAATGTTGACCAAAATACAATTCCAATTGTTCCCAATTTTTTTGATTATATGGATCAGAATTTTCGATTTTTACTTTTTTACAATAAGAGCAAATGGATATGAAGCCTTTCTCCTTAGATTTAGAATCTATTCTTCGGTTAGTCAACATTAGTTGGTATTTATCTAAAACTTCTTTAATAAGATTTTTTATAAAGAATCCATCACAAGGAAAATGGAAAATTTTGAAAACTGAAAAACTGTTAATTAGTTCTTTAAACAAATTAAAACTGTATTCCTCTTTTGAATAATTTTCGCTAAAAGCAATAATTATAATTAGATCAGGATAGGTACTTTTAATAAGTTGTAAAAGTTCCTTGTATTGTACAATATTAATATTTACAATTAAAAAAGCAACATTACAATTCATTTTTAATATTTCAATTGCTTCTTCAATATTATCTGTCGTTTTGATATCAATAATTGTTCTTAATTTATTTCTTAAAGTAATCAAATTTTCAGGCTGATTATCAATAATTAAACCGCAAGTTTCCATTCACACTCCAAGTTAGGTAAATAAAGATTATACTAAATTTCATAAAGATTTAGATACAATAAAAAATAACTAAAAAAAAAATGTACAGTAATTTTTTAAAATATATCTTCTTATTGATTTTACTAAAAAATAAGATCGGTTAAAATATATTTTCCTGCGTTTTATCAAGAACCAATATTTTACAATTCAGCATTAAATTATGAATTTCTCCTGATTATTTAGTATCTGAATGAAAACCAACTTTTTCTAAGTTTTCTTTTTCTGTCGCTACTCTGTAGCTTGATTC
>JAOZMQ010000142.1 GCA_029934195.1 Candidatus Cloacimonadota bacterium
AATATTTGTGATAGATGGAAGGGCGTTTCCGCCTGATGAAGATGGTGCAACTCCAAATCCTGTCATGTCTGCTACCGGATTCGTACTTATTGTTTCAAATCTTTCACTTGGATCAGTCCAACCGTCTAAATCTCCTACAAAAATACCGGATAATAATGCAATATTTTGATTTTTTGTAGAGACACCATTTCCAGCCCATTGTGATCCTGGATCAATACCAGGAGTACCAAAAACATCTGTTTTTGTTGATCCATACCACACTTCAAGTGCATCATCTCCATTGAATGTAAATGGTTTTAAATAAAAAGCAGAACCATTATTTACAGTAATTGTCTCCAAATCAGATGTACCGATAACTAATACTGAGCCAATAGCTAATACCCCAGTATCCAAAGTATAGTCTGTAGATGGAGCACCTCCATTATTACCTTTTTTGATTACTAATGAATTTGTAGCAAAATCCAATTCAGAATCTGTATTATTCCAAACCTCGATACCTTTTGGGGAGGTACCTGAATTTGTTTCAATATACTGACTAATAATCTGTCCCCACATCATCCCCATAATCATCAAAATTCCTAAAATCAAAATTGATTTTTTCATTACATTCTCCTTTTTTTTAATATTTGTATTGTTAATTTTTCTAATCAATTCAAACTAATTCTCTAATTTACATCGCAACTTTTCAAAACTTTTAAAAAGTCAAAAGTGTCAAATATTTTATTTTAGCTAATAATCACATATTAAAGAAATGAAGAATAAGTAGAATCTTCAACAATATATGATCTTAAAGCTATGATGTATAAATGTAAATTTTGTTTACTTTTTTATGAGAAGATTCTGATTTTTACTTAGAAATCTCGAATTGTACATCTACTCAACTAATGACTTTTATAATATTCCATAAATATAATTCAAATAACATTTCTTTGTGAACAAAGTATTCTCTTTTTTTTAATGATTTATTAATAGAGAGAGATAAAAACAGCAGGAAACAGTTATTTGGAACAAAAATTGTTGTAAGGATAAAGTTAAGATACTAATATTATTTTTTAATAGGAAATGATGATTCCGACTAACAATGATTTCATCTTTCATAAAAAACAATTATTAGAATGAATGGCATACCGAAAAATAATCATAATATAGTTATAGTTAATTTTCAGGTTTTGTCATTACATAAAATAAGGGAGTAGCACATGAAAAAAGTCGTATTGTTTTTTCTTATAGTGATGAGTTTTTCACTATATGCATCGCAAAATAACATTGAGAATACAGTAAACCAGTCTGTTTTCCAATGTTCCTCTTCAGATTTTAACCAAACTGAAATTCAATTTAATTTATCAAACTATGAAATTGATAATGAAACAATCAATGGAGAAGAATTTCAAAGTATTTCTGCAAAGGAAGCAGGATATTTACAAGAAAAAGGTTTTCCGGAATTACCAACATTTTCAACAACAATTGCAATTCCCAATAAAGGAAGTTTTTCTGTTGAATTTATTGGAGGTAAAAACGAATTTATTAATAATTTTAGAGCATATCCATCACAAGGTGTAAATTTAGACACTGAAATACCAGAACAACGTGGTTTTGAAATTAATAATGAATTTTATACGGGTAATACCAATTTCCCTGAAAATTCCTTTAAAGTTAATGAGCCTGTAATTTTAAGAGATTATAGAGTTATCAATATTTCTCTTAATCCTTTTACATATTTTCCTTCTGAAAATAAATTGGAAATTAACAAGAACGCAAAAATTGTTATTACTTATAATAACGAACCGGGGATAAACGAAATCACTAAATTAAGAAAACCATCCAGGAGTTTTGAAAATTTATACAAATCATTTATCCTTAATTATGACCAAGTTAGAGATGAAAATCCAGATTATCAGCCTCGTTCAATATTGATGATTCAACCAAATAATGCAAGTATAAATAGTTCTTTGAACTGGTTGGAAAATTGGAAACGACAAAAAGGATTTGAAATTACTCGCGTAACAACTTCAGAAACAGGGACTTCTACAACTCAAATAAAAAACTATATTCAGAACGCTTATGACAACTGGGATATTCGTCCGGAATATATTATGTTAATTGGCGATACAGATGGTTCAGTATCACTTCCTACTTTTTATGAGAATTATTCTTATTATAATGGAGAAGGAGATCATCCTTATACCCTACTTGATGGAAATGATATTCTCGGTGATGTTTTTATTGGAAGGCTTTCTGTAGCGAACTCTACAGAATTAATGACAGTTATTAGCAAAATTTTCCTTAGTGAAAAAACACCAAATCTTACGGACCCTGATATTTATCATCATTCTGTTTTAGTTGGTGATACTTCTCCTTCCGGATTATCTTGTGTTCTCACCAATAAATTTATCAAAGAACTTATAATAGATAATGATCCGGAACATAGTTTCACTGAATTATATGGTCCAGATCCAAGTGCTGCTCAAATGGGAAATGCAATTAATAACGGTGCATTATTTTTTGATTATCGTGGCTGGATTGGAATGAGTGGTTTTGGTACTTCTAATATAAATTCCTTAACAAATTACAATAAACTTGTAAATGCAGTAATTTTAACTTGCGATACAGGTTCATTTGCCAGTGGTGATTCTCGTTCAGAAGTTTTTCTCACAGCTGGAACTCCTACAAATCCAAAAGGCGGATATTTTGGAATTGGTATGGCAACTTCCGGTACACATACACGTTATAATAACAGTTTAACCGGTGGAATATTTCAAGGATTATTTGTCGATAATATGTCAACAATGGGAGAAGCTTTATTAAGAGGAAAATTAAATCTCTATCAAACTTATGATGCTAACCACCATAATGATGTAGGTGCATTTACTCATTGGTGTAATCTAATGGGCGATCCGTCAATGGATATTTGGCTAACAGAACCAATTCCAATGGATGCAACTTATGAAAGTGAAATTGATCTCGGTGTCGGTTATATTGATATAAATGTAACATCAGGTGGGGTTCTTCCTATAGAAAATGCTTGGGTTACAATAATTAAAGGCGATAATGAAATATTTGCAACAGATTATACAGACAACAATGGTCACGTCTTATTCACTTTTGATAATGAAATTTCCGGTGACATTACAGTTACAATCACAAAACCAAATTATGTTCCGCATATTGGATCTTTTACAGTAAGTGCAACCGGTGGTATTGGTTACAATGACGTAGTTTTTGATGACGATAATAATGGAAACTCTTCCGGTAATGGAAATAATGAACCAAATCCGGGTGAAACTCTGGAATTATTACTTTCATTGAAAAATTTTGATACAATGACTTTTGATAACGTATCAGCAACTTTAAGCTCGAATGATGAATTTATTAATATTACTTCAAATAATTCAGGTTTTGGAAATATTCCATCAAACTCAACCGCTGATGCTACAACTCCATATGTTATAAATATTGAACAAGATGCACCTGATAATCATCAAGCAGAAATGATTTTGACAATTACAGATAATGCTTCCAATACTTGGGAAAGAAAATTCTGGATTTCTATAATGGGAAATGATTTAGATATTGAGGATGTTATTGTTGTAGATAATAATAATCAAATCTTGGATCCGGGAGAGACTGTAGAATTACGTTTTAATTTAAAAAACAATGGTCATACAAATCTTACAGATGTAATGGGAACATTATCTTCAGAAAATGATTTTATTACAATAAATGATATTTCAGCTGAATTTGGAACAATAAATATTGGTCAACAAGCCATTTGTACTGCTGATGCTTTTGAAGTTGAAGCAAATGGTATTCTTCTTCCTGGCATGAAAATTCCTTTCACTCTACAATTGTTTAATACTATCGGTTATAATGAAATTATCGAAATAGATATTGAAATTGGACAGCATACAATTAATGATCCTTTGGGACCTGATAGTTATGGATATGTTTGTTATGACGATGGAGATATTGGTTATAATGAAACACCGGAATACAATTGGATTGAGATAAATCCACTATTTGGAGGAAATGGAACTAACACCGGCATTTCAGATAATGGTGATGAACAGGATGATCTTGCTACTATAGATTTACCTTTTACTTTCAATTTTTATGGTGAACCATATGATGTCACTACAATTTGCTCAAATGGATTTATCGTTTTTGGTGAAACAGAACAATCAACTTTTAGAAATTGGCATTTACCTGGTCCTTTGGGACCAAATCCTATGATTGCAGCTTTTTGGGATAATCTTGTAACTTCCGGTAATGGTGGTGTTTATACTTATTATGATTCTGGAAATCATACTTTTATTATTGAATGGTCAAATTGTAAAAATATCGTAAATAATAATGTTGAGACCTTTCAGATAATTTTATATGATCCTGCTTTCTACCAAACACCAACTTTCGATGGTAAAATTAAAATTCAATACAAAGAATTCCATAATACAGATAACGGTGGTGGTGGACATCCGCATGGATGTTATAGCAGTATTGGACTTGAAGATCATACTGGAGGAGTTGGACTTGAATATACATTTGATAATGACTATCCAACAGCAGCAAGACAACTTGGTAATGAAACAGCAATTTTATTCACAATTGCACCAACAACCAATGAAAATCCATATTTAACTTTATACGATACAACCATTTTTGATTCAGATCAAGATGGAATTTTAGAAGCTGGGGAAACAATTGAAATTGGTGCTTATATAGAAAATATTGGTGAAGGAACAGCTGAAAATATCACTGCTTATTTATCATCAAATGATCCTTATATAACAATTATAAATGGCGTGTCCACATACCCTAACATTGAAGGCTCTCAGATTGAAATTAATCATGATTTCTTTACATTTGAAATATCTCCTAATGTTGAAGATGAACACATTATTGAAGTCTCAGTTAATTTAGTTTCTGATAATGGTGGTTGGGTATATCCACTTGAATTTGTTGTAAAAAAACCTTTTATTGAATATCATTCTTTCTATATTAATGATAAAAATGAAAATAATAATAATATCGCTGATCCGGGAGAAACAGTTGCAATTACCGTAAATATCTCTAATAATAGTGATGTTGAAATGGTTGGAGCACAATACCTGTTGAATTCAAATAATCCGAATGTAACAATTGTAGAAAATTCTTTCACAAGTGGCGTAATCTTACCCGAACATATTTATCAAGTTCCTTTTGATGTTGAATTTGGTAATTCATTAGAAATCGGAGAAGTTGTAATTATCAATTTGGAAGTTGCAATGCCTTCGGGAGATCTTATAGAAGAAGAACTTTATGTCAAAATCGGATTTACAAGTTATAATACAGATTTTGAAGAAGATAACGGCAATTTCTTAAGCGAACCGGTATGGGAATGGGGAGTTCCGGGAATTGGTGCTTATTCCGGTTCAAAATGTTGGGGAACGTCCTTGAATGGATATTATCAATCAAATTCCAGTATTTCAATACAATCTCCTGAAGTTTCAGTTGGAGATAATCCGGAACTTCATTTCTTCCATTTCTACAATGTACATGAAGGAACTGATGGCGGTAATGTAAAAGTATCTACTGATGCCGGAACCACTTGGAATATTATCGAGCCTGTAGGTGGCTATCCTGTTGCTTCAATTGATCCGGGGAATGTAGGTATTCCAAATGAACCTGCTTATAGTGGTGTAAGTTCCGGTTGGGAAGAAGCTGTTTTTGATTTATCAGATTATGCAAATGAAGATTTGACATTCAGGTGGCATTTTGGCTCGAATCAATCTATAGTTAGTATCGGTTGGTATATTGATTTGGTTGAAGTTCTTGGAGTAGCACAAAATACAGGAACAATTTCCGGTAATATGGAAGTTCTTAATGGTGTAGCAAACCTTTCAGATGCAATGATTTTTGCAAACGACTTTACTATAGCTCCAAAAGAAAATGGAGATTATACTTTCTGCTTACCACAAGGAGATACTGATTTTCACGCATATCTTCCTTTCTATGAAGTAAACGCTTATGAGAATATTAATGTTGAGATTGGAACAAATTTAGATGAATACAATTTTGAATTCTCAGAATTTAATTCTCCAACAAATCTGGGATATGGAATTTCAGGTGAAGAAGCTACTTTAAATTGGAATTATCAATCCGAAAATGTAGGAAGAAATTCAAAAGAAAATTCTCGTGCTACTTTCTCATATTTTGAAGTATATCAACAAATTGAATGTAGTTATTTTACAAGAATTGATAGTACAACTGAAATGACAAGTTTAGTAAATATTGAACCCGGTTATGATTACAGATATTATGTTCGTGCTGTTTATGAAGAGGGATATTCTAATATTTCTAACGTGATAACTATTAATCTTGATAATCCGTACCAATATGGAGATACTGATAGTAATGGTTCTGTTCAATCGTTTGATGCTTCTGTTACTTTAATGTATTCTATTGGCTTGGATCCTCTTCCGCAAATTGACCCACTTCCTTGGGAAGATTGGAGAATCATTGTTGCCGATGTTGATGGAAATAACACAGTTCAATCATTTGATGCGTCTTTAATTCTTCAATATGTTGTTGGATTAATAACACAATTCCCTGTAGAAACTTTGGATAGATTTGTTGCTCCAACCGCAGATGTTGAAATAATTGTTGAAGACAATACACTTGTTTTTGTTTCAAAAGGTGAATTACTTGGTTTTGATTTATCATTAGAAAACAATAATTTCATTAGTTTTGGTGAAGCTCAATTAGTTGAAAATAGTTTTGAGATGGCTGAGAATATCAATGAAAGCAATTATAAAATCGGTTTATGTCGCCCACAATCTGACAAAGAAAGAGTTACATTCCTAAGAATCCCTTTTGAAATTCTTGGTGACATGCAACTTGATGAAAGTTTATCAATAAAAATGACAATAAACACTGATATTGTGGAAAAAGAAATCTCACTTTTAACACTTAATAACGGAGAAATTCAAGATTATTATGTTGATGAATTTTATGGAAATTATCCAAATCCATTTAATCCGGAGACAAGTTTCCATTTTTCTGTAAAAGAAAATAACACGCCTGTTTCTATTGATATTTTCAATATTAAAGGTCAGAAAATTGTTGAGCTTACAAATAAAACCTTTGAAGAAGGACTCCATACAATCAAATGGCAAGGTCTCGATAATAAAGGAAATAATGTAAGCTCCGGTGTTTATTTTTATAAAGTGAAAATTAATAAAGAAGTATCGAATCACAAGATGCTTTTATTGAAATAATAACAAATATTCAAGAAGTGACAATATGATTTGTCGCTTCTATATTTTACAAAATCTTACAACGCAAGTTCTATTCTGAGCTTGCGTTTTTTTTAAAACTGAAACTCCAATTTCTAAAAGAAAAACAAGACATTTTAATAGAAAATATGGAAAGATAAAAAATCCTCAAGATTTAGGAATGTAACCATCTTGGTAATTCCTCGTAGGTCAATCAGCTTGATTGACAATTAATAATCAAGTTAATTGTTCTCGTTTCACATTCATTT
>JAOZMQ010000143.1 GCA_029934195.1 Candidatus Cloacimonadota bacterium
TAACAAAACTAACAATACGAACAAAAGATAATTTCTTTAATCCGTGTTTTCCCGTGTCTTTGGTGGTAAAAACTCTTTTTTTAGAACTAATTCATTATTCATATCTTTATCATATTTCCCAAAAAGAAACTTCTTCTGTAAAAAAATACAGGTACATAGAATAAGAAACGAAAAGAAACATATAAATAGAAATTACCGGAAAGATTGTTCTCCATTGCATAAAATGAACAGTATAAATATACGAATTTCCTTCAATAAAGCTTCCTAAAATATTTGAGATATTGTGAATAATTGATAATGGAATAATCAAGAATGACATAAATAAACTTAGAAATCCAAACTGCAAATATTCTCTCCTTTCCCATAAACAAAATAATATCGAGATCATTACAGGAACTGCAAACAATAAGTCATGTAATCGATGATAACTAATTACCATTGTAATATTTATCAGCATCAAAAGAAATTTCAATCCAATCTTTTTTTGCTTTCTATTATGATAAAAGGAAAATAGAAATATCATTACAAAAAATATTTTCCCATAAAAGTTAATTTGCTCAATCCTGAAAAAAGAAAATGTCAATAAATCCTGTCCACTTGTAACAAAAGAATTAACTCCATTTCCGGTCATACCTTTGATTAGTAAATCTGCATAATTCCTATAAATCTCAACAAGATTGTGTCCAAAAAAAACTGGAGTAAAACTAATAACAATAAAAATTATAATTGAAAAAATAGCTAATTTGAATTTCTTTTTTGATAAAATCATAAGCCCCAAAACCGGAAATAGAGAATATTTTAATAAAGTAGCCCACGCGAGAAAAATAGATTTCACTTTCCAAGAAAAGTTCTTAAACATCAAAAAAATTAACAGAACAGCAATCGATGTAATCTGTCCTAATCTAAGTGCCATTAATACCGGAGATGAATTAAGAAACAAAATAAAAAAAAAGTACCTCATTAAAGATACATCAGTTTCCCAAAACTTTGAAATAATTTTTATTTGTAACAGATTCAAAACTATAAAAAAAATAAGAAATACTGCAAAAATATTTATTGAAAGAAATACAATTTTACTTATATTTGGTTCAGTAAATAAATATGGAGCAAATACAATAGCAAACGCCGGATAAATAATAGGAATTGAATCACCCCAATCATTGAGAGATAAGTTTTCTTGAAGATAGGGATTAGCACCATTTAAGATAGCTTTAGATCCATCATAATAAGCATTAAAATCAATAAAAATCTCTCGCATAAAGGATTCAGCTATTCTAAAAAAAGTAATTATTGTAATTACTATCAACAGGAAAGTAATGACTCTTTTTTTTGTGAACATCAAACTTATCTAACTTTTTTTTTGAAAACAAAAATTTTAGAACCTATAAAAAAACTCAGAGTATAAAAAATTATTCCAATCATTTGTGAAATATTTTTATTGAATCTTAGGTGTTCTTTGAAATATATTACTATCAAAAAATTGATAAAATAACTAATAATAAAAACTACAATAAATTTCAGAAATTCACTTTTTAGAGAATTCTTAGTTTTGAAAGTCCATTTTTTATTCCAAATAAAACTATTTATAACCCCGATTATATATCCAATTGAATTTGATAAGCGGTAATCAAGTTTTACGAAATTAGTAAGAAATAAAAAAATTGTAATAGTAATAACTGTATTTAAAACACCAACAAGTATAAATCTATTTAATTGTAAAAATGTCTCGTTTTGGAGATTTTTTTTGTAAAGCTCTTTCATCTCAATTTTTCTTACTCACAATACAAATCAATGAAACACCAAAAGGAAACCTCATAAATGGAAGAAATTTCTTTTCGAGTGAAAAAATAAATTTCAAAATTTCATTGACCGTTTTAGAAGTAACTTTTGCATCAGAATTGCTCTTTATTTTCAAAATTCTGAAAAGAAATCTAATAGTCAAAATTAATGGGAACAAAATAGTATTGTAATATGAAATTAGTTCTATCTGAAATCCGGCTGATCGCAATTTTACTAATAACTCTTTTTTTGAATATCTTCTTTTGTGCTGATGGACATCATCATGGTGACTCCATAAAAATTGAAAAGCCGGAACAGTTATCAATAATTTCCCATTTTTTTTTAAAGTTTTGCGGAGTTCTTTCAAAGAATTTAAATCATCTTCTATATGCTCAAGTACATCAAGAGCAACAATCAAATCAAAATTATTTTCTGAGAAAGGCATGTTTTCAGGAAGGCTGGCTTGTTTTAATTCACCATTAAATATTGTAGAACTATAACGAATAGCTTCTTCTGAGAAATCCATTCCGGAGACTGTTCCAACTTTACTCAATTCTTGTAACATAAGTCCGGCACCACAGCCAGCATCTAATATTTTTTTATGATTTGGGATAAATTGTTTTATCATCTCCATCACGATTCTTTTTTTACTCACAAACCACCAATGATCTTTTTCTAATTCGTATAATTCTTTATATAAAAAACTATCCATCCTTTTCCTCTTTGGAATAAATTTTATCAATTAAATAAAGGGGACGATTTTTAATTTCAATAAACATTCTTGAGATATATTCACTAACAATACCGATAATAAATATTTGAATTCCGCTAAAAAATAGAATCGTAATAATTAATGAAGTCCAACCGGAAACTGGAAATTTTAAGAACAGTTTAATAACTATAAATATTAAAATTAGAAGAAAACTTATGGAAGAAAGAATCACTCCAAAAAGAGTAATAACTTGTAAAGGCTTAACAGAAAAAGATGTAATACTATCCATCGCTAAACGGAAAAGTTTGAGATAGTTGTATTTTGTTTGTCCGCTAAATCTCTCTAAACGATCAAAAGTTATTCCTGTTTGTTTGTAGCCGACCCAACAAATCAAGCCTCTAAAAAATCTATTTTTTTCTTTCAGTTTTCTAAAATCTGCAACAACTTTTTCATCAATCAGTCTGAAATCTCCAGTATTTCTTGGAATCTGAATATCAGCCATGTAATCCATGATTTTATAGAAAAGTGAAGATGTAAATTTTTTAAATTTCTTTTCTCCTTCACGATCTCCACGGATAGCATAAACTACTTGATAGCCTTGTTGCCATTTATCAACCATCTTATGAATCAATTCCGGCGGGTCTTGAAGATCTGCGTCAATAATGACAACTGCATTCCCTTTAGATTTGATAACTCCAGCTGATGTAGCTGCTTCATGTCCAAAATTTCGTGAAAAATCTATGAGTTTAATTCTTGAGTCTTTTAAAATCAAGGCTTGGATTATTTCTTTTGAAGCATCCATGCTTCCATCATTCACAAAAATTATTTCATAATTGTACGTAGAAATAGTTTCAATTAGTTCATCATACAATTTCTGTAAATTACCTTCTTCATTATAAACAGGAACAACAATAGATAATAAAAATTCCTTCTTTAACAAAATTTCTCCTAAAACTCTTAAAAACTCAGAAGATCAATCAAATGTGAATCAGGGAAAATATCAATTCCTGCCATTGATTTTATCAAATACAATAAAATCAGAATAGAAAAAATAATTCCAATAACGAGAAAACTTCCAACAAAAAGTCTTGAAAGAATATATAGAAATCGAGCCTGATTACTATGATGAGTTTGTCTTCCACCTGTTCTATTATCTCTTCCTATAAAAACTACAAGATAAAATTTAACAAATAACCAAAAAGTTATTCTAAAATCTATAAGATGATGATTTAGAACTCTTGGCATTAGTCTTTTAAAAACTTGCATTACTTCACGTCTTTGTTCATACTCAAAAGAGTCCCATATTCTTGAATTAAATTTGGAAGCTATCTCTTCTTCCTGCATTTTCGCAATTTCGTTATTATCCATTTTTTTCTCCAATTATCTTAAAGAATCATAAGTAATTATTTTTGTTTGCTTGTCAATTGATAAACTTCTCTTTTTCCTTTTTTCCCTACGATGCAGTTTAGACATAACTGTAATTAAAGAAAAAATAAACATTATCTGATAAAAGCTATGTGGTTGCTTCATTACCCATTCCAATGCAGATTGCAGATAAACAGCCGTCAAGCCACCGGCAATTCCAATTGCGTAAAATTGATATTTATTTGATCTATAACGAATGATATTATAAAAATTAATTGACCAAAAATAAAAAATCATCATTAAATAAATTATCAAAGTATGCCAACCACATTCAGCAGCAACTAACAAATAGACAGTTTCTACAATAATCAGTCTCGAATCTTGATCTGCATGTTCAGGATCAAAATCTATGTGACTATTGTAGGTAAAAGGAGGTTTAATTTTAATTCCAAAATTATTTAATCCTATTCCAAGGACTTTATCATTTGCCATTTTAGTAGCTGCAATAGCCAATAAAACCCTTGCCTCACCAGATGCCTTTGAAGCAGTTTGAAATCTTTCGAGAATAGAATCTATAGATTTTATTACCATTCCAATCCCCATGACTATCAATAGCAACGTAATTGCAATTTTCTGCGCATTTAGCCCCATAAAAAATGAGACCATTACTATCAAAACAATGGAAAACATGTAAAAAATCAAACCAGCTCTTGAAAAAGAAGACACAATACTAATAGTTCCCAGCCCAAAAACAATGAGCCAAAATGGAAGTTTTGTAAATTTACTATTCAAAATAAAAGCTAAAACAATTGAGCTATATATAATTACAAACATAACCATTGAATTTTGATGATCAAAAGGACCACGAGTTTGCCATAAACCCATAATGTATTTTTGTTGTAATACTGTTAATCCCACATATATTACAGCAATCCCAATATATTGAATTAAAAGGTCTAATTTTTTGAAATCATTAATATAATTATGTATTACCCAGAAATAGAAATACATTTTAATCATAGTCCATACTTCAAAAAAAGACATATACAAATTTACTGAATTAATTATAGAAAGCACACTAAATAGAAAAAAGGAAAAATATAAAAATGATCCCTGCGGAAATAATTTTATGGGGTATTTTTTTTTCCTCTTCATTATTAGCAAAAAAATTACAAAAGTCGCAAGATCAATGAGACCAACATCAAAACCCTTACTTGTTCCCCGTAACCATTCCATTGATACAAAGTTAACACTCACTTTTTGGACGCTAAAAAAAATCATCAGAAAGAAAACAATATTTTCAATTTTTGAATTCTTTAAGGAGAATTGGTATCCTAAAGGTACTCCAAAAACAAGAGTGGCGAAAAATAGTACCCATTTCATTTTTTATTTATTGGCATCTTCAAATATTTGCTTTACAACCCAACCTGATTGAATAGAATTCAAAGTTGGAAGGACTACAGACATTACTTCTGTAAAATCGCCAACAAAACTCTGAGGAATATAAATAATATCATCAGGTTGAAGAGCAAAATCTCGATATTTTCCTCTAATAACTTCATCCATATTGATAGTAAAAACTCTTGGGTGAGTTAATTTCCCGCGAAGAATTATAGCTTGAGAACAAGCAAAAGAAGAACGTCCTCCAGCAAAAGCCACCGCCATAAGTAAACTCATTTTTTCTTTGAATAAGAAATGTCCTGGTGCTTTAACATTTCCAATAACATACACTTCTTTATTCATTGCAGACGGAATAAAAATATAATCATTATTCATTAAAGGAATATTCTGTAACATATCTCCACCACGAATCAGTTTCTGAAAATCAATAGGTAGAATTCTTCCATCTCTTACAATATAACTTCTTTCAAGATTAGCCAATTCAATTGTAGTTCCTTCAAACAAACCTACATCAAGACCACCAGCCAAGGCAATTGCATCAAGGATTCTTTTTTTACCAATAATCTCATAAACTCCAGGAACTCTAACCTTTCCAAGAATTGTAACTGAAGTACTTTTTAGCCTTATTGGAACAATGGACACATCGGGATCTTTTATATATTTTCTATACGAATTATTTACGTTGGCAATTGCCTGTGCTAAAGTTAAACCACCAATTTTTTGTTCACCGATTAATTTAAAAGACAAAGTTCCATCTTTTTTAACAGGAACATCAACAAGAGAGAGTTCAATTTCTTCAGCAACAAAAATATTGAATCTATCTCCAGGACCAATTCTATAGACAGGTGGTTCTGCTAATTGTAAATAGTGTAAATCTTTGTTTACTTCATCCTCACTATTATCAGATGGTCTTGCAATTTCTAAATATTGAGGTGGAGCACTAATTGTAGTATCTTTGGGAATTGGAGTTCTTCCACAACTAATTAAAGTAAAAATTATCAATAAAAATAAAAGATTTCTCATTTTAAACCTCATAATTAGAATTTCATATTAAAATATGTTTTTGTAATATTGTTCAAGATACCGGTAATTGGAATATCGGTATCATCTTTTAGGAATTCAATATCTTTTATCATTTGATCTCTATTTGAGTCCATAAACCCAGCGACAAGAACTAATAAGTCTGTTGCCGAAGCAATACTTGAGAATAATTGCATATTATAATTTACATCGAAAAGTTCCCATATAATATAATCATAACCCTTTATTGAAGCTATAAAAGACTCAACATCTTCTGTTTTTAAACTTTTAAGGAAAGTATCTTCATCCAATAAAAAATAAGATTTATGAATATTATTGCTGAACTTAAACACTTTATTTTTCTCAAAAGGCTTTACATTATATAATAGATCATTAATAAGATATTTTTTAACATCTTTATCGAAAGTACTTATTGTATCGATCCAAAGAATCTTCTTTTTTTGAGTCACCAAAATTTCAGATAATTCCGAAAGCACAAAGGATTTTCCTGTTTCTATTTTATCACTACCAAAAGCAAGAACTGGCGTATCTTTTCTTGGTAGATATTTCATTAAACGTCCAAATAATAATTGCATTGAAGAATAAAAAACATTCAATGGAATTTGATCTTTATTCGGAATTTCTCCAAGTAATTTTATTTCTAAAATTTGTTTAAAATCGAAATCAGATTTTACAGTAAAATTCAAAAGATCTTTAATAATAAATCCCATTAATAATCCACCAAAAGTTAAAATGGCAACTACTACAACAATCATTTTTCTATTTGAATTGGATGGATATTTTGGAGGTACAGCATATTGGAGAATTTCAAAATCCCCAATATTTGATTCTAAAGCGATTTTAGTTTCGAGGAGTCTACCTTCAATAAGTTCCAAACGCCTTTGAGCCATTTCAACCTTTTGGGTCAATTTATTGTAAGAATGTTTTAAATCTGCAACATCTTTCAATTTAATTTTTAACATATTGATTTTATCAACATATTTATCAATATTTGCATTGAAAGAGGCTAATTTATATTCGAATTCTCTCTTCTGTAATCTAAGATGTGAGACAACAAAATCATTTGCATATCCTACAGAACCATCCTTCTTATTAATTTTTTTCTTAAGAAGA
>JAOZMQ010000144.1 GCA_029934195.1 Candidatus Cloacimonadota bacterium
TATCAACATACATACAATTATTGTCAATAATTGTTTTGAATGTATAAATACTTGTGCTTAGATTTTTTCTCATTTAATTACTCCTTATTATTTGAGTATTACGGATTTGATTAAAAACATCTTCCAACGTAATCTTACAAAGAAATATGTCAAGAGAGACTATATTATTCAACTAATTTTCTGTTTTTTTTAAATTGTGTAAAAAAATACAAACCAATAAAAGCAGGAATTATCGAATTAAAAATAAAAATCAATAATGAAGTTGCAACTGCAATATCAGAACTAATTGAAAAATGCGAAAGAATATTGATTGCAAAAAATTCTCGTAATCCCAAACCTGCATAAGTAATTGGGATAATATTTGCAAACAGAATCAGTGGAACTGCAATAATAATTGAAAAGAAGGAAATCTGAAAAAAACTATTTATGATGAAAAAATATTGAATCATTGTTAAACAGACATATATAATCTGATTAAGCGAAATAAATGGTATGATTTTTAGATATTCTTTTGAAAGATTTTGGAAGAAATCTATATGAATAAATCTTATTAAAAAATAAAAAAGTAAAGGACTAATAACAAAAAAAAGAAAAATTGTTAATCTCCACACAAGCAAATATTGGTCAAAAAAGAAAAGGGATGAAAATGATGCAAAAAGCAAAATAGTCCATGTCTTAAATAATCTTTCTAAAACTACAGAAGTCATTGTCGATTTTTTTTTCTGATTTACGAAGAAGATTTTTCCAAAAACAGCATGTCCTCCCGGCAACAAAAATCTTAAAGCTTCACCAATAAAAAATGATTTTATAACTTCATTTTTTATTGGAACATAAGCTGGGTTTGTCATTAAATATCGTCTCCAATTATTGTATTGAATAAACAATTTAATAGTTGCGGAAACAAGCAAAATTAAAAACACTGGAATTTTTATTTTTAAAAAATTAGTAAAAGTCTCTTTCAACGGAATTTTTTGGAAAATGAAAAATAAAATGGTAATAGTTAAAATTATTTTCAAGACATAAAAAATTCTCTTTTTTGTAAGAATCTTCATAATGTTTTCCTGTGGATTATTTCCAAGACCATTTACTAAAAGTTCCAATAAGACTGAAAAAAATTAAATAATAAGGGAAAATCATTATATAGAGAATCCCAATTAAGTTTAATTTTTCTCGATGTTTTATTGAAAGTATTAACCAGAAAATAGTACAACTCAATAGGTACATTCCAGCATCAATAAATGAAAAATTTGAGATTAGATGCCATAAAAGATAAATGTAGAAAATAAAAGTAAAAAGCGATAAAAGTTGGATTGGAAAACGAGACATTGAAAATTTGCCATATCTTCGCTTTTGTTGTTGATAGAAATTTTTGCTCTTAAAAGTTATAACAGGAGATAGAAAATTGTAACGAATTTTTATTTTTTCTTTAAAAAAGAGATTCAATAAAGCTTTATCATCTCCGGCAACATGATTTTTAATTTTTTTATATCCACCAACTGATTTAAAGGAAATTCTCGAAACTGCTAAATTTCCACCAGCACAAGAAAATGGAAATCCTAAACCAATTGTAGCGGAATACATGCCAAAAGAGATTAATTTGAATAATTGAGAAAAACTGCTTACATCTTTCTCGATATATCTGCCAACAACCATTCCTGTATCATCATCAAAGAAATTATTGTAATCATTTATCCAATTTTCCGGAGGTTGACAATCTGCATCTGTGAAAAGGAAAATATCATAATTTGCTTTTTCTGTTGCTAATTTAAGAGCTGCTTTTTTACCTTTATATTCGTCATCTTTTTGGTTTAGTCTAAAAACTTTCACATTGGAAAATTCGGATGCAAATTCTTTCAATAATGTAAAACTTTTATCTGTCGAAACATCATCAACAATAATTACTTCGTATAGGTTTTTGTCATATTTGATTTTCTTTAAAGAATTGAAAAGAAAAGGAAGGTTTTCTTCTTCATTTCTACAAGCAATAAGAACAGAATATTTGCGAATTTTTCTATTAAGAACTTTCTTATTTTTTAAAATTCCATAAGATAAAATAACAATAAATATTGAATAAATAAAAATTATGAAATCCATTAATAGAACACTTTATAACTCAGAGAAAATTCGTTAATTGTTGCAAAATTATCTTCAGATAAATATTGGTAACCGATTCTCAAATTATGGCGATGCAAAAAATTCCATCCAAGAACTGATTTGATTTTGAATTTGTCTGTAATTTGACCTTCAAGCCAAGTTGCTGTATCTTTTGGTCGAGATTCATAATTGATATAAAATTGATTCCCAACACTTCCTTGTCGTGTATATGAAACAAAATTTATCCAATTGATTGTTTTGGTAAAAGGTAATTTGTATTGCATTGCGTATTGAATGAGATTTGCTCCGTCTGGAAATCCCAGAGGATTGTCATCGTGCGAATATTTATCAACAAGAAATTTATGTGTATAAATCCACGGTCTTATTGCTGTAAATTCAAAAGTAAGATTGTCAGTGTTTTTTTTATTGAGAATATTGGTTATTGATATTCCTGTTTGAGTAGCATACTTATTTCCCCACCAATCGGTGAAAATTTTACTTTTACTCAATTCATCAAAAAGAAAATTGAAGTAATGGTGAATATTCTTTGATAATTTCCAGTTGTATCCAAAGAAAATCATTATGTTATCACGGTCTCCGAGATTGTGTTCCGTAACTCTCATAATTGTTTGTGGTAATAAATAGTTAAAATCTATGGTTCTATTTCCATAAATAACTTCTTCTCCAAAAAAAAGATGCCATTTTTCATTTTTTCGGTGAATTGAATGTACCACAAGATTTTTCTCATCAAATTTTTTCCCATCAGAAAAGGTAGATAATGAATCTGCAATTAAACTTGCATGAAGAAAATTAAGATACCATTCACCAAAATTTGCTTGATAAGATAGATAGCCGTAATCATTGGAAACATCACTTAAAATAATGCTTCCTCCGATATTATTTCCAAGATTAAATTTACCTCTTCCGACAGCAAAGACACCAAATTGAGAGTCAAACTCAATTTTAGCTGTAACCTTGTCGAGATAGATTTTTTTATGATCATCAGAAGATTGATACCAGCTATTTAAAAGAGAAGATTTTTTTGCATATTCATAATTTCCAGTAAAATGTCCTTTCCAAAAATTTGCGTTAAATTTTAGGTTTTGGTTAAAAGAGCCATTTAGTTTGATTCCATTATATGCAAAATAATAAGATTTATTCTCTTTATCAGAAAAAAAATCCAAACCAGTAAATAGGTGAAAATTAAGTAAGAGATGGTTGTTTTTGATTTTTTTATTTACACTCAGGAATGATGTTGAAGGATTTTTTCCTTGAAAAAGTTCAATCAAAGAGGAATAAAATTTATGTTTTGAGGAAAGAGCAAAATCAACTCTCTCTTTTCCGTTTTCCAAATTTAAAGAATAATTTACAGGTAGATTTTCATTTAAAAAATATGCACTGAAATCTTGATCTGTCAGAAAAAAATTATTTGTATTTGATGCCGATAGAACTCCAATCGCAAATACTGTAATTAATGATAAAAAAAACATTATTTTTTTTATAGAATTTAACATTATTGTCTCCATTTTAAATATAAATCAATCCGTTAATATCTTGATTTTGCGTCAAATGATATTTTTAGCAAATCTTATAACGAAATTTATTGCCAAGATTACATCGAAAAATTGTCTGTATTTTGGGAAATGAAAATTATTAGTGATGGAGAAAAAATGTCAGTATCAAATAAAGATAAATTTGAAGGACTGCAATTAATTTATGAGGCTACAAGTCAGGTAGATATTCCTTTGGTAAAATCAATTTTAGATGAAGAAGATATTGTCTATCTAATAAAAGGGGAGCATTTACAGAATTTATTCGGAATAGGAAATCTTGGAATGGGTTTCAATCCGATTGTTGGAAAAACGAAGTTTTATGTTCGACAGAGTGATGTTATCAGGAGTACAGAATTAATTTCTGTAATGATGGATTCTCTAACGAATAAAGATGTTGAAATGGTAAAAGAAGGAAAATTGAATTTTTCAAAACCAACATTATTATTAAATAAACAGAAATGTCTTCAGAATTTGAATTTTATGGTAGAAAAAGCATATAAAAATAGTCTGAGTTTTCGACCACATTTCAAAACTCATCAATCTGCAGAAATTGGTGAATGGTTTAGAGGATTTGGTGTGAATAAAATTACAGTTTCATCGGTTGATATGGCAACATATTTTGCTTTGCATGATTGGGATGATATTACAATTGCTTTTCCTTTTAATCAAAGAAATATGAAAGAAATAAATGTTCTTTCTGAAAAAAATTCTATTAATATACTGATTATTAATGAAGAATCCATTTTATTTTTAAAAGAAAATTTAAGACATCAAATAGGTTTTTTTATTGAAATTGATACCGGATATCATCGAACCGGAATTGATGCTTCAAATTTTACAGATATTGAAGCAATTTTGTTAAAAGCAAGAGAAGTCGAATTGTTAGAGTTTAAAGGCTTTTTAACTCATTCCGGTCATAATTATAATGCCAATTCAATTGATGAAATTACAGAAATTAGTTTGGATTCCCATAAAAAAATGAGGGTTCTCAAGGATAAATTTATTGATTTATATCCAAATTTAATTCTGTCAATTGGGGATACTCCAAGTTGCACACTTTTAAATTCATTTGAAGGAATTGATGAAATTCGTCCTGGAAATTTTATTTTTTATGATGTAATGCAATATAAATTGAATGTTTGTAAATTGGAACAAATAGCTGTTAGTGTTTGTTGTCCGGTGGTTGCAAAAAATATTGAACGAAATGAAATAGCTATTTATGGTGGTGCAATTCATCTATCAAAGGAATTCATAGAAAATTCATTTTTGGATCGGGTTTATGGATTGTTAGCTTTGGGTGATGGAAGGGATTTTACAGAAATAATTGATGGTGGTTTTGTAAAATCATTGTCACAAGAACACGGGATTTGTCATATTCCTCAAGAATATTTAAGCAGAATTAAGGTTGGAGATTTACTTTTTGTGCTTCCTGTTCATTCTTGTCTTACTTGTAACCTATTGAAAGAATATCACTTAATTTCAGATGATTATTCTAAGAAAAATATTATCTTTCAAAATAAATGATTATGAAAAAATATAAAAGAGTTTTCATCTTTATCTTCTTGATTTTATCAACAATTATTTCTTCTGAAGAACTCAATGAGAAAGAACAAGAATTATTGAATATAAAATCAGCTATTGAAAAAAAGAAAATTGATATTGATAAATTTGATAAACAGAAAAAAAATGCGGAGAAAGATAAAAATCAGATAAAAAAGAAAGTAAACCAAAATTCAAAAAAAGCGGAAAAATTTAAAAATGAGGAGTTGAAGATTAAGGATAAAATTGGGAAAACTGAAATAGAATTGAGTAGCACTACAAGCAAAATTTCCCAACTGGAAAATCAATGCAAAAAAGAAGTCTATCAATTGATGTTAATTGATTATAAATCTTTGGTGTATAAAAAATCTTCTGTTGAGCAAATAATTTTAACCGGAATTATTAATTCTACTTGTGCTGAAATACGGAAACAAAGTGATAGAATTTCTTCATTATCGAAAATTAGGACACGTCAGGAAAAGGATATTAAGGATTCAAGATGGTTGAAAATTGTAGCTCGCAAAAACCTAAAAAAATATAATAAAGAAGTGACTAAATTGGAAAAGAAAATAGTTTCTTACGATGAAAAAAAGAGAAAATTTCTCAAAGAAATAAAAGAATTGGAAGAAAATGCTAAAGCAATGGAATCATTAATTGCTAAGTTAAAATTAGAAATGAAATCACAAGAATATTCATTTGAATTTTCGACACCAAAACTCAAATGGCCTTGTGAAGGAAATATTATTCGACAATATGGGAAATTGAAGAACAAAGAATATAATGTTTATGTTGTGAATAATGGCATTGACATTAGCACCCCGGAAGGAACTGAAATAAAAGCAATTGATGATGGAATCGTGATCTTCTCGGAGAGATTTGGTCATTCCGGAAAATTGGTGATTATTGATCATCAGAATGGATTTTATAGCTCTTATGCTCATAATAAATCTCTTCTTGTTTCCAAAGGAGATAAGATTCACCAACAACAACCAATAGCTATAAGTGGAAAAACCGGAAAAGTAAATGAACCTTCTCTACATTTTGAATTGAGAAAGAAAGGAAAACCGGTAAATCCAATGGATTATTTGGAATAAAAAAATGAAAAATATACGTAATATCAAAGAAATTAAAAGACTTGACTTTGATTATTTAAAAAAATCAATTTTTATGCACTATACCGGAAGTATGTTTGGTATCGGCTGTTTTGCAAACTCAAAAGAATCGATAGAAAAGATTTCCAGATTAAAAAATAGAGATGATTCCAAAGGATATATTTTATTAATACCGGACATTTCTTGGTTAGATAGATTTGGAGTTAGCCTTGATTCCAAAAAAAAATCAGTTCTTGAACAATATTGGCCCGGAGATTTAACAGCAATTCTTAAAATACAAAATCCTGAATTTTCGTATCTTGGTATAAAAAACACAATTGCTTTTCGAGTACCAAAAAATAAAAGCTTAAGAAACCTAATAAAGTTTATGGGAGAACCGATTATTTCTACGAGTATTAATAAGTCCGGTGAGCAACCTTTATCAAATATTAAAGAAATTGAAAAGAAATATGATGATTGGTTTGATTTTGGATTCTATTCGCATTCTCCTAAAAGTAAAAAATCACAATCATCGACATTGATTAAATTTGAGGAAAATGGAATCACTTGCTTGAGAGAAGGAATAATTCAGGCATCTGAGATCGAAGAATCTTATAAAAATCCGTTAATTACTTTTTTGTGTACTGGAAATATTTGTAGAAGTCCTATTGCAGAATATCTTTTTCGAGAAAAAATCAAAAATAAAATGCTTTCATATAAAGTGACATCAATTGGCTTACTAATATCCGGAATTCATATTTCAAAAAACTCAGAAATTGTTCTTAAAAAAAATGGAATTGACGCTTCTGCTCATATTTCAAAAAGAATTAATAGAAGTATTGTCAGAAAAAGTAAATTGATAATTACAATGACAAATAAGCATAAAAAAAAAGTAATCCGCAGTTTTCCGGAAGCAATTTCAAAAGTTTTTACGCTTGCTGAAGTTAGCAATTCAGAAGGAGATGTCAAAGATCCGTATGGACTTTCATTAAATTTTTATACTCAAACTTACGCAATAATCAATCAAAGAATTGATGCTTTTATAGAAT
Source organism: Candidatus Cloacimonadota bacterium (assembly GCA_029934195.1). GTDB lineage: Bacteria > Cloacimonadota > Cloacimonadia > Cloacimonadales > JAOZMQ01 > JAOZMQ01. The sequence goes on from JAOZMQ010000144.1 coordinate 7,327, forward strand.
CATTAAATGTTGATTGAGCAAACAGGATTTTTAAAGAAAAGAGGAATATAAAGGT
>JAOZMQ010000007.1 GCA_029934195.1 Candidatus Cloacimonadota bacterium
AGCTCCAGCAAGAGTGTGATGTCTGCGCAAGAACGCGCAAGTGTTAATTTCCCTATCCAATCATGCATTTCTGGAGTATTACAATTAGCAATGGGGAACATGGCGGCTTACAAAGCTATGTACCCACAAGCTCCATTTACAGTTCTACTCCCCTTCCATGATGCAATTTATTCCATGGTCCACGTATCCTTCGCAGAGCAATTTGCAAAGGAAGTTATACCATGGGCTATGGAGGAGATGGCACAAGTCCCTTCAATCGGGCTAAAGCTTAAGACAGACGTTGAATTCGAGTATCACTGGTCACATCCGGTGAGTCTTGAAGAGGCGATTGCAGAAAGTTTGGCTTAACGCTAACAACATAATAAAGGAATCTATATGAAAGATACAAAAGAAATTAAAGGAATCATCGCTTATACCTACCCATCCTCTAACATCACTAACTCGTCTGAGATGCTGTATTACACAGCTAAGGTTGCGCCTAGAGAGTACCCGAACTCACAACCCCGAGTTCTTATTACCTACCTACGTACCCATGATGGTGTGCCGACTCATGAGCTTGCTATCTCCCAACTTACTGTAAACAAGTGCGTAACTCTAGACGCACAACGTCGTTATAAGTATCCCGAGATAAACTCAGACGAGTTGTTTGAAGACGGATTGTTTCGGCTAGCAGGGCTTCAGGTGCAGGAAAAGCCTGAGTCTGTCAACTCGGCAGCCAAATTAGCTGCATGCGAGGAAGTACTAAGTACCACAGCTGTACTATGCCGGCAACACGCCGCAGATCTAGATGACCTAGAGGACACCCTAGCGGACCTGCTAGACGCAACGGAGACCCTAGAGCTAGCTGATGAAGAGATCGAATCCCTTGAGGTAGAGCTAATGACCACTGAAAGAAAGCTTGAGAATGCTCTTGAGGACCTTCGAGAAGCAAGTGGTGATTTTATGGTAACTGACGAGGAGTTTGAGGCACTTGAAGATGACCTCGAGGCTGCTAATCTTAAGCTAGAGGATGCTCTTGAGGAGTTGGTAGACTTACAGGGCGACCTAGACGGAGCTGAGCAGGAAATAGAGTCCCTTGAAGTAGAGCTTATTCACACTGAGGGTGACCTGAACAAAGCTCTTGAAGAGATTGAGCAAGAGACGGAGTCCCTTGAGGAGGAGCTTCTCAACGCTGACGCTGAGCTAAATGATGCTCTTGAAGAGATCAAACGACTAGAGTGGGCACTTGAGTCTGAAATTGAAACCAGAATGGAGACTGACAATACCCTACAGGAGACGTATAAAGAGGTTGAGGAGCTTGAAAGTCGGATAGCGGAGCTTGAGGAAGAGTTCCGAGACTCTTCTGTTACCAATCTAGTCGATACATTTGTAGATACGTTGGAGTGCTTGGCTGGTTGTGAGCTTAACTACTTCCGAAAACGACCTGTACTTTCTAGAACTCAGGCTATACGTCAATACCTCGAGAACGCTCGGGATTCGCGAAAGTAATGAGGGTCGCTGGTGGGGCTCTGTAGAGACACACCTAGTCCAGGCGGTGTTGGTAAGGTGATTCTTGAGTTACCTTACAATTAAGCTTTTATCCCGTGAACCATAATACAGAAGCACATTGTTGCTTATAAACCTAAACAAAAACAGAAAGAAACAAAATATGAAACTTTATAAATGGGCAGACAAAGAACTACAAGCCCACATTACTCAATCTATTGACGACTCTGTTGCTACAATCCGAGCCACTTTAATGTCGGTAGGTTGTACTCCACAGCAAGTAGCTACTACCTGTACCGATAGTCGTCGTGATATGTCTCAGGTTATGAATAATCTTCGTAAGGATGGATTGTTCCTTGGGCGTCCCGTTGAGATTGTCTACGCAGAGATCCTACTCACTGCTCACTGTGCCATCTTGAACGCGTGTTGTGATAACGGGGCTGAAGAAGCAATTGACCTTGGTTTCGCAACCACAGCTAGACGTGAGTTCTTTGAAGTTTTTGCATCCATTGATACTCGTAAGATGTCTGATTTTCATATAGCGACTATAGCTAACTACTTGGAGCTCTTTGCTCCAGATGGTTATGCAGTCAGCTCAGTGTCTCGCAAAGTAATGTCTCTTCATACGCAACGTCTCTTCGACCTCTGCGGCTAATCACAACTTTAACTTACTAAAAACAACTAAAACGAAAGAAGAAAACTATGGCAGCATTTTTACTCAAACGCGAATCCACAGAATCTGGAACCACTGCTTACCCTACCGGCACTGTTCATGCAATTGTAGTCGGGATCTATGACCTTGGCACACACGCCGATCAGTGGAATAAAAACCCAGAGGTGGATATACGAAAACGTCGTATCGCTCTTAAATACGAACTCTGTGGGCACACGTATAGTGATAACACAGGTGCTCAAAGAGCCATGACAGTACTCAACTCTGAAAACTGTAAGATGTATACAAACAAAGAAGGTACTAAGAGTTCTAATCTTTGGAACCAAGTGTCTGCAATTGCGGGGATTGAGGCTCTACCTGCTGAAGGTGAGGATTTTGACTTCACCCAACTACTAGGGAAGAATGTATATCTTACGATTGTTGCGACTCCTTCTGGGTCTGTCAAGATTACTAACCACACAGGACTTCCCAGTACTGTGCCGCTCCAGGAGCCAACCGTACCTCTAGTGTGGTTTGTAATAGCTCCTGATGAGAATGGGGTTATTGAAGTACCTTCCGGGTTACCTAATTGGGTGACTGGAGATATCGAGAGCTCTGATGAGTACCTTGCTTGGGTCGCTACGCAGTCAACGGCTGCCATTGTCGCCCCTCAGATGCCTACCTTGGCCTCAACTCCTCCTGTAGCGGCTCCTGTAGCTCCTGTAACGGCTCCTGTGACTGCTCCTGTGACTGCTCCTCCAGCTCCTGTAGCGGCTCCTGTAGCTCCTCCGGCTCCAGACCTCTCCGGAGTCCCAGAAGCATTACGGGCTTCTGTTGAAGCTGCGGGTGCTCGACTCACTACGGCGACTGCGTAAATTAATGAATGCCAGTATAGCTGTAAAGTTACCTGGACACGCAGGGACTGTCATGGTCTCTGCGTGCTCCTCACAAGTGTCTACAACCCTCGCGAGCTCTGTACTCTGCCAACATTATGACACCTATAGGAAAGCCCTGGAGTTCGTAGTCCTCGGTGATTTTGATAAACTCACACCTGTGAAACCTAATTGTCATCATGGGATCTTTCAAGGAGAGGCATTAGGAGACTGCCTCCCTGAGTCCTTTGAGACCTACACAGAATACGAAGACGTTATAACCAAATTCCCCTATGACAATAGCTATGTCTTCAAAGATAAAGCTTGGTGGGAAATAAATCTAAGTGACAATCAACTCACATACAAGAAACTTAAAAAGAAAAGAAAGAAATAACATGCCTAAATTAAATAAGCAGGAAAAAGAATATGCAGTTTCTCGGATCACAACAGAGATTAAGAAGATCGTTGATGTTGAATTTCCATGCCTCAATACGACTGGTGACCTTATGTCTGACTTTCGGACGTCTGCGTGTACTTCGACGCTAACCTTGCGTCCAGTCTCCCAAATTCTTGACATTTTGGAACAGGCTATTTTGAACACTAGCAGAGACTGGGTACCGGATATTGCTATAGACCAACTGTTGTTACCATCTCCCGCTTACGCTATTGCTGTTGCGGCAAAAGAGGAGCGGGCAACAGCTAGGGAAGCACGTAAGGCGGAGCTTACAGCTCTAGCACAACCCCTTATTGATGAGATCCAATTGGGGCAAGCCGATGCATCAAGACTCACTGAACTCATGACCATCTTGAAGGGATAATAATGGCTAAATCTAAAAAAGATGATCCTTATGCTGCTATGATAGGGATTATGACAAAAGCTGCTGATGATAGTGGTACAGTGGCATTAGCCTTCAATGCTCCATCTAAGATGATGCAGGTAGTCCCCGTACCTTCTATAGCACTCCAATTCCTAATCAACTCCAACGGATGGCCTTTGGGACGTAGAACAAGTAGTGCTGGTGATGCTAAGACAGGTAAATCGACTTTCTCTTATCAGCTTGGTGCTTGGTTTATTGAAGCTGGCGGTATTGTGAACATTATAGACACTGAGGGCAAACCTGCCTGTGATTCTCTTGAGTCTGTGGTCAGGTCTGTTGACTTACCTAGAGAGGTCCTTGAAGCGCGTTACCGCATCACAGGAGCTACTACGATAGAGCAGTGGCAGTCTATTGTTCTAAAGCAAGCTGAACACCTTAAAACTACCTTCAGTAAACCTTCTGACTGTAAAATGCCTTCCTTGATTGTGTTAGACACGCTTGCTGGAGTAAACAGCAAGGCAGGGTCTGATGAGATTGTGGAGAACGGCGGTGGTGTAGCTATGAGTCGTGTAGGTCAGTTGAATGCTAAAGCTAACTATCAGTTCTTCCGCGAGGGAGAGGAGATGAGTCTAGACAAGGCTACTGGTGAGCGCTGGCCTACCTTGTTTCACTATGTTAATCAAGAGCAGGCCAGAGGCGACGGTTTCCCAGGAAAGGTACGCTCTGGAGGTGTCGCTCAGGATTATTATACCTCACTAGACTTAGTGTTTAAAAAGGGAGGTACATCCGCGTATAATACAGCTAAGGCAAAATCTCCTGGGTGTGGGAAGGAAGGGGTCGTCGTGACTGTCGGGGTGCGTTTTAGTACGATGGGGCCAGATAATAAGAACCATACTATCTCCTTACCGGCTCTTGTAGAGTACTACAAGGATGACAACGGAGATAAGCGTAGTTGCGTGCTGTTTGACTGGGGTGCTGCTGATACTCACTTCTTGTCTCAGCATTATAAGAAAATCAAGAATGTCTTTGACATGGAGACGAAGTACGTTAACGGTCACGGACAGTACGCGAAGAGCTCTACGTTGGGTGTGACTGAGTTCATCAAAGCACGGGAGTTCGGGCTATTGCTGCAAAAGAACAAAAAGGTAATGAAGCTCCTACGTAACGAGCTAGGTATTCCCGAGCGTAGAGAGCTTGTATACCCCCCGAGAGAGGACGGCTAACTATGAGCGGAGAAATTAAAACGGCATTGAATAGCTAACGTGACGTCCGGCGTGGTCAACCTCGGCTATCACGCCGGACGTTTTTATCTTAAAGTCGGCGGATTGGGTGAGTTATTATTATTATTATGGCTAAACAAAACTGTATGAATTGTAAGAATAGGACGGGTAAAAATCAATGTTTAATAAAAATAGATCTTTCTAATAATTTCGCAATTAGAGGAGGAAGGTCTAAAAAGAGTGCGGAAATTGTTTTTTCTGATGAAAATGACTGTTTATATACTAGGGAGGAGTTGATGTCAAAACTACTGATGAAAAAGGTAGTGACCAGGTAGATAACTCTCGGAACAAAAGAAGACAATAAAGGAGAAAACTAATGACTGACGCATACAGTCTTATACGGAAGATAGAAGGTGTTGAAGGTAATGTAGTCATCACTATCTCAGATAAACATAAAACAAAGGAGATAAACATCACAGTAGACGAAGCTCTTGATCGTGCAGAGGCAATAAAGGGTATGTCTGTTGAGAACGAGGTGCGCCATGGGGAGACTCAAGAAATGTACATTAATCTACTTCGAGCTGCGGGTGAAGCTCGCGCACAACAAGCACACATGAAGCGGACCGGCTCTTTCGTCGACTTCCGCATAAAAGAAAGTAACCAAAGAGCTCTAGAGATAGAGCGTATGACAAGGAGAATTACAGTATGACAAAGTACACAGATATCAGCTTAGATATTGAGACGCTTGGGGTCGGACCTCGAGCTATTATCCTCTCTATAGGGGCTGTAGCATTTAACCGTAACGGGGCCGAGATAGAGCCTGATGGAGTAAACTACGACACATTCAGTATCCATATAGACATCGATGATCAGCGTTCTTCTCGGGAGATTAACAACTCTACGTTAATGTGGTGGTTTGACCAACCTCTAGCAGCTAAGAAGATCATTGAGGGTCAGCAGGATGCTGTTACACTCCAAAAAGCTATGATCGAGCTTATTGACTTTATTGGTTGGAACACTGATAGCGATACTGTAAGGGTTTGGGGTAATGGGGCTGCTTTTGATAACGCAATTGTTTCAGATGCTTTTCGACAGTGTGACCTAAACACTCCTTGGAAGTTCTGGAACGACAGATGCTTACGTACACTACTCGGAGAGTTCCAGGAGAATACAGGGGTATCTCTAAAAGAAGAAATTGAGTTTACAGGTGTACGGCACTCAGCTGTGACTGACGCTATATACCAAGCTAACCTTGTTATAGCAGCAACTCCGAAGTTATTTAGCACAAGGAAAGAATCATGAACATTGAGGCAGAGGTGCTTATTGGGTTCGGTTATAAGAAGAGGGTTGGGAAGGATACTACAGCCGATGTGTTAGTAAGGGACTATGGGTTCACAAAGATGAGCTTCGCAGAACCTTTAAAGAATCTTTGTGCTTGTATCCAGGCTAGCTCAGGAGGTATTGAAGATTTAGGTCCTACTAGTCATAGAGACAACGACCTTGCTGTATCCATTCATAACTGGTTTGAAACGAACTGTAATACCTGCGCCGCAGAACGTATGACAAACTTCTTGATGTCTGCGCTCATTGTTCAGCTTACTCAGGACCCAGACTTGTTTGATTTAGATGATTCTGGAAAACCACGAAAGCTTCTGCAGTTCATAGGTACAGATTGTATGCGGGAGATATCTGAGGATTTTTGGGTTAACTTCTTGTTTGATAAAGAACTTCCCCAACATACAGCTATTACAGACGTACGTTTCCCTAATGAACTAAAAGCTATTAAGGCTAAGGGTGGGGTGACAGTCCTAGTTAACAGAGTTACTGGACTTTCTGATACACATAGCAGTGAAACCGCGCTTGACGGTGCTAGTTGGGACTACATCATAGATAATAATGGCTCGTTTGATGATCTAGAAGCTCAGGTCACTGACCTCATGGAGGAGATTCACGATGCAGCTGATTGAACTTACAGAGGTTATCGATGATTGTAGTATAGATCATCAGGTCACTTCACCGATTATGATTAACCCCAACGCAATTATGGCTGTATCTATTAACGAAACTGGAGCCCTGTGATCTGTATGGGGTCTGGGATACATACCCAGTTTACAGTTACCGCGAGTTTTTCGGAGCTCTATGCCAAAATTGAAGACAATAGGAATATATATGACAAAAGAAAGATCTAATCAGGAACTGTTTGAGAGGAAAGTGATTAAGCAAGTGCTTCCGAAGTACCGTAAAGCCTACAACATAGCGCTAACAGACGTGAAGCATGTGAATACTTTGGAACGCCTGGGAAACTTAGAATACTATCAAGCAACTGTAGGTGGGTACCGAGCTACTGCCCCATTGACACTAGGGTCATTGCTTAATGGTTTTAATAAAACTGTCATAAAGACAGCCCTTGCTAAGTTCCTTGGTAAACACGATATCACAAACGGCTTTGATTTTATCATAGATATATCATCTTCTACGGCTCTCTACGTACTTACAGCTCAGGATGACTTTGATGAAGGAGAGTTTCGTGATGGGTGTCGTTTCTCAGCAAACATAACCCTAGAGACCTTGGAAGGCCTTAGAGTACCTTTAGTTATGCTAAGACTAGACGATTACTTAGCCAAAATATTCTCAAGTGTAGAAGAGTTTGATTAACAACAAGGAGAAAAACAATGGAAGAAAAAGAAGCAAAGCCGATCTTTGATCTAACTATGGTTGATAGCGGCGACACGGATTACTTGGAGACTATCAAGTCTCTGTGTGACCGTTTGGCGAAAGGACAGAATAGCGTCCTTTCGGTATATTGGGAGGTTGGGGCTGTACTACACGGCTTCATAAACGATCAATTGGAGTCTGATGAGACCCGTAACGTCTCTGAGGTACTACGTGGGCTTTCAGAGGATATCCATACAGTCTCAGGAGGTCATCTAGAGTACTCGGACTCTACACTACGCAAGATGCTCACCTTTCGAGAGTCTATCTCGGAGGTGCAGCTTGTGCGGCTAAAGACCTTAGGCGTTCCAGTCTCTAAAGCGCTCAGTATGTGCATCAAGGATGTTACTGACGACGATCGAGACGAGATCATTGAGGAACTTGAGGCTGGAACTACGAATACTTCTCAAATAGGAGATCGTATTAAAGAGCTTTGTCCAGTGGAGGAGCGTGAGGAGGCTCGTGGTGGTGCTGGGCCTTTTCAGACTATTAAGAAGTTCAATACCTCTCTGGACAAGTTGAGTAACTTGACTGAAGACGAGTTAACAATGTATACCGCAACTGTGATGGGGTCTGAGGAGGATGATGCTAGAGTCCAATTCATAAACCAACTCAGAATAGCGAAGAACAAGATTGCCTCACTGCAACGAGTGTTTGGGGTGCTATATGATGCTTATGAGCTTGGAGAGGTTGAGGATGCGTAGGCAGATAACTCCTTGGCAAGCTCTGGCTTTGGGGTTTGTTGCGCTGTTAATGATACCAATTAACATCGTTCTCTTGGTAGGCTTCATAATAACTAGCGCCTGTAGTGATATTTCAGGAGCTAATTGGTGTCTAAAGAACTTAGATGACTTATGGTTCAGGGCTCAACGGCTAGTACTACCATAACCAAACAGGTAACGCCTCAGCAGCTGACCTGCAGTGGCTTAAAACAGAGAACACAAGTACTTCCTTAGAAACGAGAAGGTAAACAGTCTCTAGAAACACGGAAAGCGTACTTGATACTAACCACCCCTTTGGGGTTCACAAAATACTATAAAAGAAAGAAATAATGACACAAGAAGAATTAGATCGGCGATATAAGCTCATTGAGCGTTTAACGGGTAGAACCCCTACCTTGGTAGGAGAGAAAACTCCGACCGCGCCGGAGCCCGAATTAACAACACTCCCTAAGCCCTCTGGACCTAAAGTGCTTATCTTTGACATTGAGACAGCACCTATTGAGGCTTACGTCTGGGGACTATGGAACGATGTTAGAAGCACAGACTTCATAGCCTCCGATTGGTATACTATGAGTTGGTCTGCAAAATGGTTAGGGGAGGACGAGACGTTCACAAGATCCTTGCCCGACTACATCGGTTACTCTGCAGACCAATCAGATGACAAGGCGCTACTACAAGACCTCTGGGAACTCTTAGACTCTTGCGAGGTAGTGGTCGCGCACAACGGTAAGAAGTTTGATCGACGTAAAGTTAACGCTCGATTCCTTATAAACAATATGCCTCCGCCCTCACCGTATAAAGTGGTGGACACTTTACTTGAAGCTCGGAAGAACTTTATGTTTACTTCTAATAAGCTGGGGGACTTAGGAGTTTATCTAGGTCTTGGGACTAAGGAGGCTACTGGAGGTTTTGACCTCTGGAAACGGTGTATTGCAAAAGACCCAGAAGCATGGCAAACCATGCGGGACTATAACACGCGGGACATCACTCTCCTGGAAGACGTCTACCTTGCGTTACTCCCATACATGACTAGTCACCCTAACGTAGGAGTCTATCAGGCAGAGAGCGAACCAACATGTTCAAAGTGCGGCAGTCTCGATGTAGTTGAGTCCGGGACAGCTACAACTTCAGTAAGTTGTTTTATGCAATATAAATGCACAGCGTGTGGTGGGTTCTCAAGAGGGCGTAAAAACCTCCTGTCCAAGTCCAAACGTGATTCACTTCTCACCTCAGTTGCAGGACAATAACATGAGCCTTAAACAAGAGTGGGATGTTTTGATAGTCTCTGAGGATTCTATAACTCTAAACGGAGTATGTATTGAGCCTGGGGACTTTTGTACAGCTGAAGATAGCCTAACTGGGCTACTCCTCGAGGTGCGACATACCCCGACCGTAGGTCAGCATGTCGTAGTTTCTAGTTGTGATTTACTTCCTAAGTACCTTTACACCATGCGGTGCAACACAGAAGGTGTGTATTACTTAGGACCTACCCATGGGTATAGAAAGAAAACACCGGATGAGGAGCCTTGTCCGGTACTTAAAGCATTGCGTGCTTGGAATCTCAGTACCTCAATACTAGTACGTAATACAGGAGAGCCTCTGCTTCTGCGGAGATCAGTCCCAGAAGTACCCTGCCCTCCCGGGCACAGATTCGCTTATTATGACTCCGACGCTAGGCAAGTAACGGAAATTGACCGAAGGTTTGGTCGAATCACTGATAGTCTCCAGGACTATTCGTATGTCATAGAGGTGTTAGAGGAGTATGAGTCCCTGGAGTGTGGTGGTGTTCGTATATTTAAGTGGCTCTCGGCTATTTACTTAAACAACACTGCAACTCCAGAGCAATTGACCGAGATTGCTGATAAAGTGAAGAGGCTCATGCGGCAAAATAAACAACAACAACACGAAGTACAGCAACGAAAGAAGGGAAAGAACAATGAAAGAGGGCGAGAACAAAACAGTAAGCAAGGATTACGCCGAAACAATAACGACTGTGGAAGCAGTTGGGAACTTCGAGGTCCTAGAGGACACTCCGGACACTACCATGGTGAGCGCAAAACGATTGAGTGCTGAGGCCACAGAAGCCGCTACAGCACCCCCGTCTGAGATTAAGGTTGTGCGTGTGCAATGCGGCTACCCAGATGCTACTTGAGGAAGGGCTTAAACTACCTGTAAAGCTTCAGACGATCTACAATACTAGGGATCGGCTGAAGGATGCTCTGCACCGCCTGACAGATGACGTTGCTCTCATACCACGGTGGGAGCTCTCTGACGTGTCTTGGCTCTTCAGCGAGCTCTTAGGAGCTTTTACGAAACAGTACAAGTCCTCGGACGTTTTCCAAACAGCATTACATAGAACCCTTGAGAACTTCTTAGTCGGTGTCGACCAAGAGAGCAGTCTTATGTTACAACGGTTGCCTAGTGTTTTAGCTGGAAACCTGCATGAGTTATCTTGCGGTCAGCTTTTTGCACCTCCTACTCAACTTCAAGAGTCTGGCTACTGTCTGGCAGTAATTAGAGATGTATGCCCGGTTGACCTTGAGTTAGAAAAACACGAGGTCACTTTTGAGTTACTTACGGGGCGGAATGCCAGTGAAACCAAACACCTAAAGTACGTTATGTATGTAGGTAGTTTCAAGAAGCTGATGAAAACCCTGGGAGTTCTCCGAAAGTTCGCTAAGCCTTATGAGCGCAAACACCCAAGACAGTTGGTCGGGTGTTATGCTTTTATACATCCAGTTGTAGTGGATGGTTACGATAAGCTTAAAAAGCTTGGAAGTTCTGGAGCTCTAAAGACACGTAACAAGCAGTTAATGGAAAGTAGGCTCGCTGGGTGTCGGTCTCTTGGGTGTGAACCTGAAGAATGTGGGCTTTGTGATAAAGGACCTTTGGACTGCCACTTTGCTACACGTAGCAGTAGGTGTGTACTAGGTTACTGCTATGCTCTCGAGCAACAAGGTCAGTTAATAAATGAGCACAACCCAGAGGAGCCTTCAATAGCTTACCAGATATGTGTTTGGTGAAGTTTTGGTGAGAATATAGTAATTCCTGATGTTCCGTAAGCAGTTGCTGACAACTTACTTACGAAACACATGTAGTTAATAATGCAAATTATCCTTGATACGGAAAACACAAAATGTAAAATTATCACTTACATTTTGAGAGGAAACATGAGGATTTTTGAGAATATTATTTCGTTTTTAGAGGTACCTGGTGAGACGTCTCTCACGCTAGGGGTCTCTGGGTGTCCGTGCAAGTGTCCCGGGTGTTCCTGGGCTGCTGAGGACACTACTGGCGAAATAGTCACGTTAGAGGAATTCAGCAGTATGTTGAGTTATTATGTAGGGACGGTTACTGTTGTGACGTTCCTTGGTGGTGAGTGGTTTCCTGAGTTAAAAGATTATCTAAAGTTGGCTAAAGAGTTTGGCTATAAAACCTGCCTCTATAGTGGACAAGATAGTGTTGAAATTCAGACGGAACTACTTGATTACCTAAAGACCGGAGATTACCAAGAGAAACTTGGAGGTCTGGAGTCTGAAAAGACAAATCAGAAATTTATAGACATTAAGACTGGAGAGTGTCTTAATGGGTTATTTAGGAGGTAGGGGATTTTATGAGTTGTTGTGCACCAAGTGGTTACACTGTGGATGAAGTTGACGGAATCTGTCCTTACTGTGGAGAGAACACTGTATGTGAAGAAGCCTTTGAACAATGTAGTTACTCTCCCGTAGAGTGTAAAGTATGTGGTTGGGCTCCTTGTGACCAGAGTTGCTAACAGAAAAAAGTCGAGAAGGTAAAAAGACTATGGTAGTAAAGCCAGGATGTCAGCCGTTATTGAAAAAGGCCCTGTAGTAACCCCCACCAAACCAGAGGGCCCGAGAAACACACTAGCCTGAAAGGGTAAGGAGAGCTGTTAGGGTGGGGAATTTTTAAGGAGAGATATGACAAAAGAGACAGAAAAGTCTTTGTATAAGGAGGTCTTCCATGCTCGAGCTGTGGCAGTCTCATGTTGAGTCAGGTGATTGTAATTACAACTATCCTAATTCTCCTGATGAATGCTTTATTGGAGACAATAGATCTGTATGTTTACGACGGACTACAGATCATCCAGACGACGTATGCGATCATTGGAGCTCTCTAGAGGCGTTATTCCTTACGGAAACTACAGCAGATTAGGTAATTTAACATGAACAAAACTAACAAAGCTCAGGAACAACTTCTGAGCGTAACAACAAAGGAAGAATTATGCGTAAAAGTTCAAAGACAATGATGTCTATGACAGACGACCAAATTCACTTTCACTTAGAAGGGATCGACAACTATGTTGAGGCTAGTAATGCCGCAACTGGTGCTCGTGTGGATGCTAATGCGAACATTGAGATGAAAACTATTGCTTCACTGCAGGGTGAGCAATTCAAGTCTGAGGCTATCCAGATTAATAGGACCTTGGTGCAAGAGAGTCTTGTTGAGGTGTTCGGGAAGGATCAAGGACGCCGCTTGGCTAAGCAGTACTTACGGGATCTTGAAGACCATTTAATATATTGCCATGATGAGACAAGTCTTAATCCGTACTGCGCCGCCATCAGCCTCTTCCCTATGCTAGAGCATGGGACTCGGTGTCTTGGGGGTAAGAGCGAAGCTCCAAAGCACTTGCAGGCTTACGTAGGGCAACTCTTAAATACTGTATTCATGATAAGCTCTCAAGTAGCTGGTGCCTGTGGCGTGCCTGGGGCTCTCGTACATTTCGACGGATACGCACGTAGTGATTATGGAGATAATTACCTTGAGACTCATAGGGCGGAGATAAAAGCTAACCTAGAGACGTTCCTATATACTATCAACGAACCTGCTGGATCTAGAAATAATCAAAGTTGCTTCTCTAATATTAGTATTTTTGACAAAGCCTACTTCGAGGCGTTGTACGGGAATATGTTCTACCCAGCCATACCGGACATCCAACCTAACTGGGAGAGCTACAAAAAGCTCCAGGAGTACACCTTAGACTTAATCCGTGAGGAAAATACCAAGCAAATACTAACCTTTCCAGTAAAGACAGCAACTGTCCTTCATGATGGTAAATCTCCGAAGGATCCTGAATTTGTGGACATGATTGCGGACGATCTAAGTAAAGGCAGTCTCATGTTCATCTACCTCAGTGAAAGCGTGGATTCACTCTCCAGCTGCTGTAGACTTAAAAACTCTTTGAAAGACGATGAGGGTGAGATTTCTGAATTCTCTTACTCTCTAGGGGCTGGTGGAGTATCGACTGGGTCTCTTAACGTGATTACTCTAAATATCAATAGGATAACCCAAGAGAAAAAGAATCTGAAAAGCATTGTGGACCGAGTGCATAAGTACCAAGTAGCTCACAGGAACATAACAGAGCGGTTTAAGGATAATGGTCTACTACCGCTCTATGATGCTGGGTTTGTTGACATCTCTCGACAATACCTCACGACTGGAGTAAATGGGATTGTGGAGGCTGGGCAGGCTCTTGGGATGTCTATTAAGCCCGGCGGCGAGTACGAAGCCTTTGTTAACAAGATCCTAGGAACCATCTCCGAAGCAAACAAAGAAGCAAATCTTACATACAAATTTAAGTTTAACACAGAATTTGTCCCTGGGGAGACCTTAGGGTTGAAAAACGCAAAATGGGACCGGGAGGATGGATTACGCGTACCTCGGGACTGTTATAATTCCTACATGTTCCCTATGGAAGATCCTAAGCTGTCTATAGTTGACAAGTTCAAACTACACGGAAAAGACTTAGGGAGGCATTGTGACGGTGGACAAGCCTTACATCTTAATCTTGATGAGCATCCAACCAAGGAAGGTTACAAAGCCCTCATTAACTTAGCAATTAAGACCGGCTGTGAATACTTCACTACTAACGTACTACGTACATGTTGTGAATCTTGTGGACACGTTGAGTTCTCTAAAACCAAAGCCTGTATTAAGTGTACGTCTGAAGACATCAGTTATGCTACACGGATTATTGGTTACCTGAAGAAAATTCCAAACTTTAGCGTTCCCCGCCAGGAAGAGGCTGCATTACGTCACTATCACACAGAAAGTTAACACATTAACAGGAGAACATATGAGGTTTAAAAAAGCTCCGATCTCTGAAGGTAAAAAAATACGTAGTGCGCAGCGGTGTACACGTAGGTTTCTAAAACACGCTAGACTCCCTGAGGTCCCTAATGAGAAGTAAAATTCGTCTACTACCCTCATCACCTCGTGAGGGGGATCGGATGTATTGTCAGGTATTCTGTCTCATCCCTATGCGCCTACCGGTATCTCATGACTCAAAGTATTGCCAGTGGAGATGGTTGGAGACTTCGTATATCACAACTGTTTGTACTCAAGTATGGTCAGAAGGTCCGGTATTCGCCAGACACTGGAGTAATGAAGCAACTATTAACAAACTAAAGAAAGAAAAATAACTATGAAAGATCAACTATTAGACGCGCAAGGTAACCCAATCACAACTGACAAGGAAGTTACCACTTCGCTTAACCTACCCAAGGGTATAGAGCTCTCTGCCATGGGGCTTGCTATGCTAGATGTACTAGTGACCTCGCAGCTCCTGACGACATATGGAGCACAGCACGTACTGAAGGAAGCTCCTGGTAAGATGGAAGAAATCAACCAGACAGTCACTGAAGCTATTGAGAACGTAGGTGAGTTCACTGTAGATCACCTCAAGCAGTATCTTATGATGTGCTTACAAATTGTTTGCAGTCATCAAGCAGAGATGCGGGCTCAGGCTATTGTGGCTGAAGGTATTGCATCGTTTAAAGCTAAGTTAGCTGCTGACGAACCAGAATCTAAAGCTATGGATGGAGAAGGTGGTATAGAGCCTACTAACGAAGGAGATGCTGCTGAAAGCTAAAATAGATGACCCTGAAGAGTTCGCAGAGAAAATGATAACCTTCAAGGAGGATGTTATCAAACTCCGTAAGGATTATCGAGAGGGTCGAATCTATAAGACGGATGTGTTAGGTTTGGAGGAGGCTGATGCTGAGGATGTCATTGAGGCTTCGTGCGTTAGGGATATTCCAGATGTGTCTTTTATATCACTAGGTCCAATATATGTTGCTGCACGAGTACCTTATTCTTTCCTTGACCAGTACTGTGGTGAGGTAGAGCCTGAGCAGTTCCTTACTATTCATACTCCAGAGTTCATGACAGGTCTTGAGGTCTTAGAAGCTGGAATGATGGTTGGGAACTGGGGGGACAAGATAAATGCTTTGAGCACCAAGAAGCTTGAGGACTTTACAGACTTCATGTGCTCTCAAGTCCTCAAACAAGGTGACACATTATACGGCATTGCCTTCAAGGATGCGATGATACAAGACCCTGTACTTCGAGAGCGTAAGGGTGTTAGTCCAAAGCATCTAATGCGTATTAGGGTGTTTCTACCTTATACTATAGAGACAGAGTGCGTATTACAAATCAACCCAAGGTCTGGTACCATGAGTTTTACCACTCAGCCAGTCAGTCTTGAGTTGAAACGAAACCTTCGTGCCGCGTTGATTGCACAAAATGAAAGAGAACAAGGAGAACTATGAGTAAACATATAACAGGGTGTTTCGACGCCGCAAAAGCTACTTATAACAATCGCATTGCTAAACTACAGACAGCTTATAAGGAAAAGGACGGACGTGTTGTCGCGTCCTTTGGTGTTTTAAAAACTGCTGCTGCGGTTCTAGGTTATGCCCTTTATGCCGGAATGCCTGACGGGTTACGTAATTATCAAACCTACGATGTCCTCGATGAGTTCTCCGATGGTGTGGCTGCTCCGCAAGACGAGGCTGGAGAGATCCGGTAACGGTGTGGCATCTTGTAGATCAATAAGGAAGTAATCAAAACATTCATCATCTAGACCTAAATCTTCTACTAGATCCGTAGTTACGTGAAGCTCTGCTGGGTCAGAGGTGATTATTTCTAGGTGATGTTTGATAATAGGTAATAACGTGTCTTCGTTCATAATTTCTGCTTTCTGAGTTTGGAGATGTGACAAAGCGCGTATTTTACCATAAAACGCAAAGAGGTCAAGATGGAAATAGAAGGTTTTCAAAAATACTCGATTTACTAGGATCTAGAGCTTGCAAAAAGCTCTATTACCTTACTTGGTACAGCACTGGAAACACGGAGGTCATTTTATTAACAATGACAAAAACGAAAAAATCTAAAAAACAGAAAAAAACACACGAGTATGCAGGTATCTCTTTTGATTCAGCGGAGGAGATCCGAGTATATCAGTGGTTGGAAGAGGCTGTGACGGCTGGTTTGGTAGAGAAGTTCATTTATCAACCTAAGACATTCACACTCTGTGAGGCGACTCCAATGACAAGACGTACTTATAAACTATTAAAGCGTAGTCCGTTTATTAAGTTTATAACCCGTGAGGTACAAAAAGTTGGTAAGTACGTTTATACTCCCGACTACCTGATAACGTTTACTCCTAAGATGCTGAGATACTACCCGGACTGTTTTTTAATTACTCCAGGAGAGCCTTTATACATTGATGTAAAGGGTGACTTTAGTAGTGGGAAAAACAACACGTCCGGGATAACATTCGGAGTGAAGTCTGCGTGGGTGTTCCATAAGTATGGCGAGTTTGTCCAAAAAGTTACGCCTAAGTCTCTATTTAAAAAGACTTGGGTAGCAGAGGCAGCAAGGTATACTCCAGTCCGCAAAGATCTGGTCAAAGAATATACCAAAGACTGTTACAGAACATACGAACAAGCGGTCTCATACCGTGAAACAATTGATTATTTATTAACAAAGAAAGAAGAGCAAATATGAGTGATAATGAAATTCCAGAAGATGCAGAAGACGTAGGTGGTGGATACTTTACACGGCGAGGTGGGTATCGTGAATTAGGAAACGGTAGTGTTGAGCTGCCCTCAATCCGTGTACATGGTGAGGAGGTGATTCAAGACGGTGAGCAATCTGCCATTAAAGTAAAACAATTATACTTTGATGACGAGGGTTACCTAGCTCCCCCTCCGGCTCCTGAAGTAGAGGCAGTTGTGGAGGAGGAAGTACCTGAAGCAGCTGTGGTAGAGGTGTCAAGTAACCAAGAGGCTGCTGCGGTACCTTCAGAGCCTGTAGAGAGCATTGGGCAGTCTGTAGGTTATCAAATGCCTGGACGTCTGAATGAACCATTACCTACACCTCCAGAAATCAATGACAAGCCTCAGAATACCGTAACCGCTGTAATGCTTCATGAGAGCGGCTTTGAGATTAGCTTACCATGGAAGGCTGCAATCCTCACTGACACCGACAATCTAAGTACTGGTAGTCTGGTGCTTGCTGGTGATGTACTTCAAAGCCTCAAACTCCCTTTAGGCAACTATGAGATTACGGTGACAAAGACGGACGGAGATTCATTTGTTTATAGTGCGTTGTTCCAAGGTCAGTCATTCGAACATGGGTTACGTTATTATACATTTCTGTCACGTCCGGTACCTAATTAAATCCAGGTCAGATTAGTCCTTGAGTAGCTAGGATAAGCATGATAACCTTCTTACTTACCCCCTAAGCTCTAATGATAAAAACTGGCAACCTTACTCCGAAACAGACCCCTTGCGTAAAGTGTGGGGCTGTTTCGGTTGTAGTAAGGGACGGGGAAGCCTACTGTGAGAAACATAAGAAAGAAAAATAATGGCTGTAACTGATACTTTATTCAAAGGTAAGGACTCGTCCTTAAACTCTGCCCCAGGGGCATATCCTTCTCCTTTTTTAGACATTGGAAGTTTTATGCTCCCAGGTTCACTAAAAGAGTCTCTAGATTTATGTACGATGTTTTGGTTAAAGCATGGTGTTTACCGTTCTGCTGCCGAGAGAATAGTAAGATACTTTATTACTGAAGCTGAGTTTACACAGGATGAGGAGGCTCGTAAGGATTTGAATGAGTATTTGAATCTCACGTTCAATGTAACTAAAAAAGCTGCTGCTGTTGGTGATGATTTTCTGTCCTGCGGTTTATCAGCTAGTTCTGTTATCTTTCCATTTAACAGATTCCTTCGGTGTCCTAAATGTAACTCTGAACGCTCTATTGAGAGTGGTGATTGGGCGTACGCTGGTAACGCTAAATTCAGCTCCTCCTGTGGTCATTGCTCTTACACGGGAGCTATGGGCGTAGTTGATAGAAAGTCCTTTGACAAGGATCGTATTCATATGCAGCGCTGGTCCCCTTACGACATCACAGTTAAACGTCACCCCTGGTCTGGACGTACTGACATCTACTGGGATATTCCAGCTGATGTCCGGCAGCAGATTAAATCAGGGGATCCATTTATAGTTAAGGATTTCCCATTAGAGTTTTTGAAGACTGTAGAAGATGACCGCGTCTTTAAATTCAATAATGATTTTGTGAATTATGCTTCTGAGGACACGATAGCTTCTGTAGACCTTAAGGGTTACGGGCTTCCTAGGTTGATGGCTAACTTTGCACAGGCTTTCTACGTACAGACTTTGAAGAAGGCAAACTCTTGTCTAGCCCAAGATTACATGGTCCCATTTCGACTTCTATCTCCCTCTAAGCAGCCCACAGATAATCAAGGACCTTGGATGTCTGGGGTAGACAATGAACTCATTAACAGCTCTGTACGGGACATGGTAAACAACCACCGTGCTAACCCTACTGGTTGGAATTTCTCTCCGATTCCCATGAACTATCAAGCCATGAGCGGCGAGGGGACTATGGCCACTCCAGAGTTATTGACTCAGGGTGTTGAAGAATTACTTTCTGGCATGGGGATCGCACCTGAGTTGTTCAGAGGCTCTATGAGCGTGCAGGCAGCTCCTACTGCTTTACGGGTGCTTCAACAATCCTGGCCTGACATTACTAGCTTCATGAACACTTGGTTGAAGTTCATAGTGACTAAAACAACTAAGTATATGAATTGGGAAACCCCCGAGAACATTAGCTTCAAAAAAGTCACACTAGCTGACGACATGGAACGTAGACAGTTATTACTGCAACTTACCTCATCCGGTATGGTGTCTAAACGTACTGCTTTTGGTGTCTGGGGTATAGATCCTAAAGCAGAACAAGAGCAGATCATCAACGAAATGCGCTCAGAGCAGGAAGCTCAGATGGAGTTCCAGAAAGAGCAGGAAGACCAGGCTCAAGTCCAAGGGATGATGGCACAACAAGGTGTGATGCCTGGCGCTGGTGACCCTAATGCGGCGCCAGTAGCTGGAGCTCCCGTACAGGGATCCCCAATAAGCCTAGGACCTGCGAACACCGTAACTGATAAAGCACAGCAGGTAGATCAACTTGCACAGCAGTTGGTGTCTATGCCACACGGTCCTCGTATGACCGAAATGAAGAATCTACGAGAATCTGACCAAGAGCTGCATGCTCTAGTAAAACAACGTATGGAACAAATTAGAGGACAGGCAGCGAACCAAGGTGTTCAACAACTGTCCGGAGGTGCATAATATGAGTGAAGCAAGAGGTTTTGACCCAAGGGCGACATCTAAGTTTTCAGAGAGAGACAATGCGTTAGTTCGCCTGTTCAAAGAGTATCCAGTGCTAAAGACTCTGCTTTTTTCAGGTGGAGGTGCATTGCTAGGAAATGCTGGGGTCAAAATAGGTAATAAACTTGGGTTGGACATTAATCCAAGTTTAGGTGGTTGGGTTGGCGCCTTAGCTCCTTTAGCTATTCAGGCTCTAACAGGTCAGGATACTTTTGGGAACTTAAATCAGAAAGGTTATCGAAGTTTGTTTACTCCTGTTAGCAGCTTAGCAGACCTCCCTAACCGCAGAGGATTTGTCGTTAATAACTACGCGAAACAACTTGGTGCTAATCGTTCAAAAGCTCAAGGTCTTTCAGATCATGAGTTAATGTACAGTGATTTACGTAAGGACACTCCCATTTATACTACTGGATCCCCCGAATATGCTGAGTTGGACCGCGCAGAAGCCGAGGCTCGTCTGGAGTCAGTGTATGCGTAAATTTGCTTTGTATCATCCATTTATCAGTACCGAGGATTCTGTTCGTCGTGTAATGCGTGATCCATTCTTGACCCCTGCACAGAAAAGCGATACTATCCGTATCTTACATGGGGGTGCCGCACTCTCAAACACATCGTTCAGAGGTAGTATATCAACTGGTGATGTAGTCCGTGGAGCCATAGGTGCCGGTGTTGGTGGTTGGGTTGCTAAGAAGTTAGGTACGGCTATTGGAGGTGCCTTTGGGGGTTTAAGTGATAGTACTTTAGATAAAGTTCAGAGTACTGGGGCTTTAGCTGGAATGTTAAGAGGAACGGGATTATGGCAATAACAAAAAAAGCAGATACAAATATAGATGCTATTGCAGCATTAGTTGGATTAGGAATTATTGGAGTACCCACAGCAGCCGCTTGGATAGGGCATTCTCAAGCGGGGGCTGAAAGTAGATTAGAGAAGGACAAAGATTTTGCTGCTAAGAAACAGAAATTACAGATGTATAATGAGGCAATTAACGCAATAGCTTAACATCATGGTAACCCAAAATTATATTAGAAAACAGACATTTTTGGAAGGTGTTGAACCTCCAAAGAACCCTAAGATATTGAAGAAGGATGAATCAGAGAAGTACCTACTTACAACCATTGACGTTGAGGTAAAAACTTTCGACCTTAAGAACTCAGAACACTCCGCTGAGTACGCCGAGCTTTTAGCCTCCTGTGCTAACAAAAAACTTGAAATTATGTTCCTCTCTCGTCACTGGGATGAGGAAAGTTGCTCTATGCGTGCTTATGTGGAGTGGCGGAAACACGCTTTAAACTAGGATACGCTATGGATAAAGAATCAGGAATTTTAGACAACCCTGTACTGAACTACCTACCCTCAAAAATCGAGGACCTTGTGGAGTCTGTACTGTTTAATAAAGATAAGGATACTGCTAAGGAATGGTTTAAAGGTTCGCTTTCTAACCTGGATGTTTTTGGGAACCGGGACAAGTACCTAGACTCGAATGTCTCCCGTATGCTTAATTGGAGCTCTCCAACTACCATTGCCAAGCTCTTAGGTGGAAAAGCCAACAAGTCAATGGCTTCCGACCCTAAAAGCATTAGGAAACTCATTAAATCCCTGTCCCTTGAACAGAGAGAAAACGTCAAATCCCATATTTCACGGTTTACAGGAGCTTTGGATTGGGCAGACCCAACTAACCGAGACACAATGTCTATCTCCCGAGCTGCCGGGCACGCTGTACAGGGTGGTAGTTTAGTTGCTGCGCTCCTTGCAAGTCCTTACTTAAAGAAACGATTTGACCAACATAGAGAGATCGCTGAAGACTCTGACGGTCGTTATGGGCAGCGCAAGGCTGCTTCTGTGAAGAGTGCTGGGTTCTTCTCTGATATTGCAGAGGGTGTGGAACCTAATAGTGCTATAGATTTACTAGACGGTGATTATGCTACGTGGAAGAATAACCCAGGATTGCCTGCGGCACTGACTGTCTTGGCGACACTTGCATATACTGGTTCTAAATTAGGTATCGGCAGTATAGCAGATAAACTCTCGGACAAAGACATGGATTCTCGTATTGATGAGCGTCGGCGGGAGCTTTCGAGGTTGATGGTGTCTGGCAAACGCTCACGTGAGGACTCCCTAGAAAAAGAGGCTAGTGAAGAGAGAGATAGTCACGGAAACTCATTGACGAGAGTCGGACTACCTATGTTGTTGGCTTTATGGGCTTTACTTACTCCCTCTTTTTATCGCTTA
>JAOZMQ010000145.1 GCA_029934195.1 Candidatus Cloacimonadota bacterium
ATTTACGATGAATACTAAAAACCTGAATACAATTCTCATAATCTACCTCCTTTGCATGAGCACTTTCCTTTGTTCGAATATTTTTTATTCTCTTATTTAAGATAGCCGTTGTTTACCAACAGCTCGCCGCACTCCTGTGGCATCTATTGCAAAAATCATGCTTACAGCAAAAAGAACGGAATCTAAACCTTCTGATATTCCAACTGCTGTTGCAAGAGAAGATACTGATGCAGAATGAGAACTTGGCATACTTCCGGTATCAAGATATTTGCTGAAATCTAATTTCTTTTCTTTGAAAAAATAGATTATTACTTTCAAAGTTTGTGCAATTATCAACGAAACAAAAACAATACCCATTATTTTGTTTCCAATCATTTAATACCTTCTTATAAATTCATATTTGTAGAGTGATGATTCGAAGTATAATACTTGATTCTAAGCTACTTCGAATCATCCTCTTTATATTTTAACTAAAAATTCACCTTAGTTTTAAGGTAAACATCATCATAATCTTTCATTTTACCGAAAGTAGAAGATTTATTTCCTTCAATAATATATGCTCCAAAAATGAATTCTATATTATCATAAGGGGAATATGCGATTTCAGGAGAGAAAATAATAGCGTAATTATCTTCAAAGTTGTCATAATTTTTTACTTCTAAACCACCACTTAATGGAGTAATTTTTAATCTATCTTCAAATAACTTTTTTTCTAAACCAAACATATAATAATCTTCAATAGATTCTTCCTTTTCGTGAATAAATCCATGCAAATATTGAGTATTGATATAAATACCATTTGTAAAAGTATAATCTGCACCGACAACATATTTTACATATGGGGCATCATCCAAAACGACGGATTCTTGAGTCCCCATTCCTAAACCGGAAAGATCAGTTTCTTGAATAATTCTTTCAGGGAAAAAGATTGCAGATTCAGCCCAAACGCCAACATCTCCAACAGTTCCAGCCATATCAAATCCTACAATTTGCATTTTTGGGAAAATCATTTCTGTAGAAATCTCAACCGTTCCAACGGTATCAATCGGAGTAATGATAACTTTATTTATCAAAGGAAGGTCATCTCTTCCGTGAACATAACTTAGCGAAAAATCATAATCAAATAAATTCCCGGCAACTTTAACACCTGTTGTTGCACTTTCTTTTATATTATTTTCCGGCAAAATTATTTTATCTGAGAAACTACCCAATGAAAGTCCTGTCGGTAAATCTAAACTTGGGGATAATGCGGTAGCCCAATTTCCTCCGGGGAAAACTGCGGGAGAAAATGACGGAATAAAAACAGCTGATAATTCGTAATCACCAAGATAATATTTTGTAGAAATTCCATCCGAAGCCAGATGCCTTCCAAAATCCCAAATATCTTCTAAATCATCAGGATTTAGATTATCGGTCGGATTCAATTTATCAGCACTTCCCCAAGTAATTCGCTGTCTTCCTATTCGAACATCAAGATTTTCTGAAAATAAACCGTAAATATCAAAATAACCTTCTTTCAGCTCAAACTTTTGAGGTGTTACCATCTTACTTTGAAATAAATCTGAACTTTTTTGAATGTTTGGAAATCCCAAAGATCTAACCCAAAAATCAGAATAGAAATGAACATTATCAGATATATTTGCATCTAAATCTAAATCTAACCGATATTCCTGCCACGAAAAATCATTATTGTTTTTCAAATACATTCGGTTATCAGTTTGAAAAGAGCCTCCAAAAATAATATTTGATTCTGCATATAAAGATAAAGAACCAAAAACTATTGTGATTATTGTTAGAGTTATCAGATAATACTTTCTCATAATTTTATCCTCACATCTACTTACTTAGATTTCTTTTTGAAAATATATTATCTGAAAAAGCTGAATCGAATTTTACTGAATCAATAATCATTTTTGTTTTATGCTTTGCTTTTAAGTCATTCATCTCAGATTCTTTAGCAATCCAGTATCCATTAACTTGCTCTATATTATTACGAGTCATTATCTTGAATAGTTTATTTCCTCTATTGTAATGTTCCATTTTTGTTAGATAGAAATTGTCTGTTCTAATCCACATCATTAATCTTGAGTAATCAGTTTTTATTCCTTCTTTGGGAGTTAATTCTAACACATAATACTCTCCATCTTTTTTGATAAATTTAGGAATATATTTACTGGAATATCTTATTGCTTCCATATCTTCATAAGTGAAATCTGTACCTGCAAATTTGGTGTTTTTTACATGCGAAGCAATTCTTCTTACTTTCTTGAATGACGGTAAATAAAGATACATAACATCATCTGGTAGCGAGAGAAAAGAAATTCCTTTTTGAGCTGCCGGAGAGAGAAATTTTACTAATCGTTTGTCGGCACCTTTTTGAATCATACTCATTTCGCGAGTTTTTTCTTTGCCCTTTTTGTCTGTTAGAATTAATTTTATTTTCAAATCCTGATCTTTGGGGGCATTGATTACATCGTCTGTCTTTTGTAGTATCTGAACGGCTGTTAGTTTGTTTTCTTCTGCCCAAATTGTGCCAATGCTTAAGCTTATGAGCAATAAAACGAGTGTTTTTTGAATAAGTGTTTTCATTGTTGTCTCCTTTAGTTTAGTTTTTTTCTTGGTTATGTAAAATTTCTTTAGCAGCTTTATATCCTTCATTGATTATCTTATCTGCTTTATGAAAATCAAATATGCTTATATCTTTTACTTTCGGCTCAATTACGATATTCGGCTTATATAATTCGACAGATAACTTTATTAACTTTTCCTCAATGATTTGAACTGACTGATTGAATATTCTTCTCATTCCCGGAAAATCTTGTTTTTCTTTTTGTTTGATAAAGTTTTTTATCCACTTGTTATCAATAATAAAGTCTTCAAATTTTCTTTTTAGAATCGGAATAATTTCTGAGGAATTCTCTAACTCCATTTTATTATTTAATGGTTCATTGTCTTCTGAGTCCTCCTTTTCTTGGGATGATAAGATATTAACTGCAATAATATAATCTGCTCCCATTTTACGAGTAACATTGATTGGCAGAGGGTTTACAAGCCCACCATCTACAAGAACAATATTATTCAATATTGCAGGTTGAAAAACGATAGGAATTGAAATACTTGCACGAATAGCTTCTGAGAGTTTACCTTTATTTAGATGAATTTCTTCTCCTGTAATAATGTCGGATGCTATTGCTATAAATGGAATTTTAAAATCCTCAATATATTTGTTCCCAAATTTTGAGATTAAAAATTCTTCTACTTTTGTCCCTGATACAAAACCTGATTTTCCAAGACTGGGAGAAAAAAGTTTTGCAGTAGATGTTATATCACTTTCCAAAGCAATCTCTTCAATTTCTTTAATGCTCATTCCGCTGGCATAAGCTCCACCTATTAACGCTCCAATGCTTGAACCCGCGATAAAATCAATTTGTATGCCTTCTTCTTCCAAATATTTTATCACACCAATATGAGATAATCCTTTGGCTCCACCACTTCCTAAACAAAGTCCTACTTTTTTCATCATTTTTTTTCTCCATTATTATTTAATCCTACTGTATAAGCTAAAGTTCTTGTACTTTTTATGACTTTAGTTTTAATCTCTGACCAATCACCCATAAATTTTGCTTTTGTAATAATGATAATTGCCGGTAAGATAGTTATTGCCCCGATTCCTGAACCAATCATTGTAATAGCTACCAGAATTCCAAATCGTTGTAATGGAATCAAATTTGCGAACATTAGAACTAAAAAACCTAACATTACAGTCACTACATTTATTACTATTGCTTTTCCTGTAGTTTCCAATGTTATTTCTAAAGCTTCCAATTCTATATGATTTTTCGCAAATTCTTTTTTGAACCGATTTATAAAATGAATTGAATAATCTATTCCAATTCCAATGGAAATACTGCCTACAAGAACAGTAGCAATATCAAGAGGAATTTTGAAATATCCCATTACCCCAAAAATACTTGCTATCGTAAAGAATATAGGAATCAAGCCTACTAATCCACCACTCACCGAATGCATTTGCACCATCATAATTAGAAAAATTAGGACTAATGCAATAATAAGACTTTGAATTTGACTTTTTATCATACTATCATCTAACTTCTTATAGATTAAATGCATTCCGGTTTGAGTAAAGGTAAAGTTGGGATTATCCAAATTATCTATATATGCTTTAACATCCTTAACTAATTGATCTATTCTCTTTGTATCTATCGATATAATTGTTGCTTGAATAATTGCTTCTGTATAATCAGAATTTACTAATTGACTCATTATGTCTTCACCTTCCAACATAAACCAAAGGTTTGTAATTTTTTCTTTACTATCAGGAATTACTTTTCCATCACCCATTACATTATTCATTTCTTCAATTAAATCAGCAACAGATTGAGGATTTTTGACATCGCCTTGACTATCTAAAAAATCTTCAAATTTTTTCATTTCTTTTAAAACATCCGGAGATTGAATATCACCTTTTACAATAATTTGTATGGGGATAGAACCTCCGAATTTATGCTCCATCATTCTTTCGGTTAATCTGATGTTTGTACCTTTTTTGAAATATTCTAACATATCAACACTTCTTTGAATTTTAGGGATTCCTAAAATGCCAATAACAAAGAATATAATTCCAAGAATTATTATAAGTTTCTCATTTTTAAGAACAAAAATACTTATTTTATCCATAAATAAAATAATACCTTTTTTATTCTTTGATTTCATTGAATGAGATAATTTTTTCACAGGAAGTAGTGATAAAACAGATGGAACAAAAGTTAGTGAAATGATAAGTGCAAATAAGATTCCCAAGGCGGAGAATAACCCAAAATCTCGTATCATTTCAAGATATGAACCAAAAATAAAAGCTACAAAACCTACAATAGTTGTAATTGAAGCTAATAAAACTGGAAATGAAATTTCTGATAGAGCTTGTTTTGATTGCTCAATTCGTTTTGCATTAGAAGCGACAACTTCATTAAATTTGTTTATTACATGAATACTATACGCACTTCCAACTGCCATTAGTATTACCGGAATAATATTTGAAATCACTGTTAGCGGAACATTGAAAATACTCATTACACCCAAAGTCCAAATTGAGCTAAACGCAACAGAAAGAAGAGGAAGGACAACACCTCTAACTGAATGAAAACTAGCAAATAAAGACAAAGCTATCAGCAAGCTAATAATTGGAATTAAGAGACTTATGTCGTTTAGCATAATATTGCTTAAATCTATCAATTGAAATGGAATACCTCCATAAAGTGCTTTAACTGATAAATCTTTGTTATTGATGATTTCTTTTATTTCTTTTGCTACTTTAATTTTATCTGCTTCTGAATCCAATCGGCAAACAATTAAAGAAGATTTAGAATCTTCTGAAATTAACTTTCCTCTATACATATCTTTAGAAAATGTATATTTTTTTATTGCCTGAAGTTCTTCAAGAGATTCCGGTAACTCATACTCATCAATTAATTTCCCAATTTCTATCCCACCAAATTCATCGTCTTTTATATTGAGAACATTGGTTAAACTCGTTACATAAGAAACTCCGTCTAACATTTGAATGTCGGCAGTAATTTCCTGAATATTACGGATTACATCCTTTTGAAAGATTTCATCCGCTTCAATTGCTACAATAGCAATTTGATTGCCCCCATATTCTTCTCCAATATAATTGAATAATTGAACAACCGGATCACTTTTTGGGAAGTAACTTACGATATCCGGATTTATAGTTAAATTTTTCAATGAATACCCGAAGAAAAGGGTTAGTAACACTACTCCAATAATTATCCCAATACGGAATTTGATAATTAGTGATGCTAATTTTTTCATTTTTTCTCCTATTATTTTTATAATTTAATATCTCAATTTAGTTTCTGAATCTCTAATTTATGAAAAATCAATATCAAAGCTCTCACCGAAAATTATAGTCAGTTTATATAAAATATAAACTGATATTGTCGCTAAAGATAGAAAAGTACCGATACTTCCGACCAAAAAAATATTGTTCCTAATTTTCATTTGAATTCCTCCTTTCAAAATTAATTTCCGTAAACTCGAACATAACGGTTTTTTGTTCGATATATTGCCAAAAAAAATACTCATCTTTTAACGATTCCATTGAAAAGTATTTCGAGAAGCTTATCGATATTAGATTCCATTTCAGGAATGGAGACTGTGATTGACCAAGAATATTCTAAACCTTTCAAAGCAGAGATGATAGCAAAAGCAGTTAGCTCAATATCTTTTATATTGAAAATTTTACTATCATTACCATATTCTAAAATAGTTTGGATAGTACTTAATTCTTCTTGAGTATTTCTTTTTCGTAATTTTTCGATAAAAGCATAATGTTCAAGATATTCATCTTTTAAAGCACTATGAATATTTGACATTTCTTTTAGGTATTTCATTCTATTTAATACATATGCTTTCATTTTCTTTTGAGGTGTAGTTTCTTGCTTTATAGATTCTTGAATTTTTTCTCGTAAAAATCTATTTTCTTGATCTACAACTTCTTTGAACAAACTTTCTTTACTTTGAAAATAGTGATAAATAGAAGCTTTCCCAATTCTTGCAGATTTTGCAATTTCATCAACTGTTGTTTTTAAAAACCCAAACTTTGAAAATTTACTGCTTGCAGCTTCCATTATTATTCTTTTTTTATCATTAACTTTCAACTTACCTCCTATTTATCGAACATTAGAGTTCTATATTCGAGAAAATTTGTTAGCCTTTATTTGTCAAGAAATTTTATAATTAATTCGAAATGGTGGCATAATGTGTTGCGGGGGCATTCCCAAAGTATGCCATTTAATCGATCACTTTAAATCCGTTACATAAATTTCTCATAAAGATTTTCTATCTTTCACTCAACAATTGAGAACGAAGAAATAAGAAACTTTCAGCAGTCTCCTTTTTCCAAAATGTCCCTGCTGATTTTAAACGCAAATTTTGAATGGATTTTGTATCTATAAATACTCTCAGAAAAATCTATCTACACTCAAACCCCAAAAAACAATCCCCTAATAACAGCTCAGAAATTTTCCCTCGTATAGCGGGTTCAGTTAACAGCGATTCCATGCAAGGTTTTGCAGGGAATCGCTTATTAAGTTAGTCACAAGGACTACTAAATAAACAATTCAGCCCGTGATTACTTCCAGACTTAATTAGTATCTGAACAAAAAGGAATTTTTTAACCATGAAGAACAGAAGTTCCTGAAGAAAGATTAATTGGGAAATTATTTATTTTTCAGCTTCATAGAAGCGACATCTATGTAGCCCAATGCGTTA
>JAOZMQ010000146.1 GCA_029934195.1 Candidatus Cloacimonadota bacterium
TTAATTATTCATTGTAAAGTTGTGAAGTTCTTGAATATAAAAAAAGACTCCCAATTTATGAGAGTCTTAAATTTTTATTTATTTAATTATTTTTCTTCAAGTACTGCTTGCGCAGCTGCAAGACGTGCAATTGGAACACGATATGGCGAACAACTAACATAATGCATGCCTACATTATGACAGAATTTTACAGACTTTGGCTCTCCACCATGCTCACCACAAATACCAACTTTTAAATTTGGATTTGCTGAACGTCCTTTTTTTGTAGCCATTTCAACAAGTTGACCTACACCTGATTGATCAAGCACTTGGAATGGGTCATCTTTGAGAATTCCTTTTTCAATATAAATCGGGAGAAATGTTCCTGCATCATCACGGCTATATCCGTAAGTCATTTGTGTAAGATCGTTAGTTCCGAAACTAAAGAATTCAGCTTCTTTACCAATAATATCTGCTGTCAAAGCTGCTCGTGGAATTTCAATCATTGTACCAACAAGATATTCAACTTTAGTTCCTTTTTCAGCAAAAACTTTTTTTGCAGTTGCATTAATGATATCAGCTTGCATTTTGAATTCTTCAACTGTTCCGATCAATGGAACCATAATTTCCGGTTTAGGATCAAATCCAGCTTCTTTCACATTGATAGCAGCTTCAATAATTGCTCTTGCTTGCATTGCAGTAATTTCAGGATAAGTGTTTCCAAGACGACAACCGCGATGACCAAGCATTGGATTAAACTCATGAAGAACTTCCACTTTTGCTTTAATTTCTTCAATTGTAATTCCCATCTCATCAGCCATTTCCCGCTGATTTTTTTCTTCATGAGGAATAAATTCATGTAAAGGTGGATCGAGGAGACGAACTGTTACCCCATAACCTGTCATTGCAGTAAAGATTCCTTCAAAATCAGATCTTTGAAATGGGAGAATTTTTTCCAAAGCACTTTCTCTTCCTTCCAAATTTTCAGCGAGAATCATTTCACGCATCGCTTTTATTCTTTCACCTTCAAAAAACATGTGCTCAGTACGGCAAAGACCAATACCTTGAGCACCAAATTTTAAAGCTACTTTCGCATCATTTGGAGAATCTGCATTAGTTCGAACATACATCTTTGTATGCTTATCACACAAAAGCATCAATTTTTCAAAATTTCCTGAAAGTTCAGGTTCAATAGTTTCTATTTGACCTTCGTAAACTTCGCCAGTTGAGCCATTAAGAGAAATCCAATCTCCTTCTGAATATGTGTGTTTATCAATAGTCATTGTTCGTGATTTATAATTAATTTTAATTTCTCCAGCACCTGCAATACAACATTTTCCCATTCCACGAGCAACAACTGCTGCGTGAGATGTCATTCCACCACGAGCTGTAAGAATACCATTTGCAATATTCATACCTTCCAAATCTTCAGGAGAAGTCTCGATTCTTGCCAGAATTGAATTTGAAAATTTTCCTGCTTCATCAGCAAAGAAAACTAATTGTCCGGTTGCAGCTCCCGGTGAAGCTGGAAGTCCTTTTGCAAGAACATTTGCTTTTGCAATTGCTTTTTTATTGAAAACAGGATGAAGAAGCTCATCTAATTTATTTGGTTCAACACGTAAAAGAGCTGTTTTTTCATCAATAAATTTTTCTTCAAGCATCTCAATCGCCATTCTAACCATTGCAGCACCAGTACGTTTTCCTGTACGTGTTTGAAGTAACCAGAGTTTTCCATTTTGAATTGTAAATTCAATATCTTGCATATCTTTATAGTGATTTTCTAATTTAGTTTCAACATCACAAAGTTGTTTGTAAAGTTTTGGCATTGTTTCTTCAAGAGATGGAAATTTTGCTACTCTATCTTCTTCTGAAACATTAGCTAATTTAGCCCATCTTCTTGAGCCTTCAAGAGTGATTTCTTGAGGAGTTCTGATACCAGCAACAACATCTTCACCCTGAGCATTGATCAAATATTCACCATTGAAAAGATCTTCACCAGTAGCTGAATCACGAGTGAAAGCAACACCAGTAGCTGAATTATTCCCCATATTTCCATAAACCATCGCTTGTACATTTACAGCTGTTCCCCAATCATGTGAAAACTTATTCATATTTCTAAAGTAGATTGCACGAGGATTATCCCAACTTCCAAAAACAGCACCAATTGCTCCCCATAATTGAGCCCAAGGACTATCGGGAAAATCTTTTCCTGTTACTTCTTTTACAGCAGATTTAAATCTGTTAACTAAAACTTTAAGGTCTTCAGCTGTTAAATCAGTATCATTTTTGATATTCTTTTCTTTTTTTAGACCTTCAATAATTTCTTCAAAAGGATCAATATCTTCTTTAGTTTTTGGCTTCATATCGAGAACAACATCACCATACATTTGGACAAAACGCCGGTAAGAATCCCACGCAAAACGAGCATTACCTGTTTTCTTTGCAAGTCCTTCAACCGCAGCATCATTCATACCAAGATTGAGAACTGTATCCATCATTCCCGGCATAGAAACACGAGCACCGGATCGAACAGATATTAGAAGCGGATTTTCATTGTCTCCAAATTTTGCATTCATAATTTCTTCTGTTTGGCTAATACCATTTTCAACTTCATCTTTTAAAAGATTTATTGTTTTTTCTTCACCAAGTTTATTCCATTCAGCACAAACATCTGCTGTAATTGTAAAACCCGCCGGTACGGGAATACCGATCAAATTCATTTCAGCAAGATTTGCACCTTTACCGCCAAGAAGATTTTTCATTGAAGTATTACCCTCAGCTTTACCATTTCCAAAGAGATATACTCTTTTTGTATTACTCATCATTCCTCCAAATTATTTTTTAATTCTATATTTAAAAACTTATATCGCTATGTTTTAAGTAAGATTACCATTGATGTAAACTCCGAGAAAAGTCATTCTTTTTTTTTCGTATTTATGTCAACCATAATTTCCAATATCAGAATAGTTTCAAAAATTACTTCAATTTCAATAGAAAATTTCTTTTACTTGACTAAAAATTGAAAATTTTATGTTTAAGTTTTAATTTTTTTTAATGAAAGGAAAAGGAACTGATATGATAAATATTTATGACCTTTTTTAACTAATCAATATCAAAGGAATTAATTATGCTTACAGAAGGAGACAAAATGGAAATCAATATTATCTTTGAAGAAATAAAAGCAAAAATGAAAATTGACGGCGTTATTTCAAGTGACAATTCTTATCTATTTCAAGAGGAGTTAAATAAGGTTCTCGAAAATAAAAGTATCGTTCTTTTAGAAATTGATCTTTCAACCTGTAGAAATATCAGCAGTTCCGGTATAGGAAAACTGCTTATTTTTTATAAAGAATTTATGACAAGAGAAGGCGAAATAGAAATCTCAAAATCATCACCGAGTATTTATGAATTATTTACAACAATAAAACTGGATCAATTGTTTACTATTAATTTGTAAAAAAAATGAAAAAAATCTTAATTGTTGATGACAGTCCAATTTTTTTAGAAACTTTAGAAAACACCTTGTGTTCTTTCAATTATAGTGTTGATACTGTAAATAATGCCAAAGATGCTTTAAAAAAACTGCATCTAAAGACCTACGACATAATCATTTCTGATATTTGTATGCCACAAATTGACGGGCTTGAGCTTTTGGATAGAATCCGTAAAACTATCAGTACGGAAATACCTGTCATTCTTATGACTGGCTTTATTTCTGCAGAATATGCTATAAAAGCAGTACAACTCGGTGCTTCTGATTTCATTGGTAAACCTACAGATACAAATGTTATAATTAGATCAATTAAGACTCAACTTGAAAAAGCAAAAAGAAAAATAATCCCTTCTACGATGCCTGATTATATTTCTGATTTAAGCTTTAATTTCAAATTTACCCCTGAACATTTTACTAAAAGAAATATGGCAAAAAGAGTAGTTGATTTTATTGGAAATTTATGCAATATTCCATCTTCTGCCTTTAATGCAATAGAATTATGTCTTGATGAAATTCTACACAACTCTTTCATACATGGGATATTAGAACTAAAAAATGAAGAACGCTCATTACCACATGATGCTTATTGGGCATTAATTGCTGATTTAATACAAAAGGAAAATATTAAAACACAATATATTCTTTTAAACCTTAAAATATCTCCTTTGAATGGAATCTTTAAAGCATCAATCACCGATACAGGTAATGGATTTAATTATAGACAATATATTATTCCAAACAGAGATTCTATTAGTTTTGAAGAAACAGGAAGGGGCATTAGTTTTATTCAAATTTTGACAGATAAAATGGAATATTCCAATGGTGGAAGAACAATAACTTTTGAAAAAAAGATTGGAGATCAGTGAAAATTTGGGAAATTATAGATATTATTAAATGGACAACAAAATTTTTTAAAGAGCATAATATTGAATCTGCCCGATTAGAAGCAGAATATATTTTATCACATGTACTCAAAATATCCAGATTCAATCTATATTTAGATTTTGAAAAACCTCTATCAGATATTGAAAGAAAAACTATTAAAGAATTTGTTGTTAGAAGAGCAAATCACGAACCATTACAATATATCTTTGGCAAAATAGAATTCTATAATTATCCTTTTTATATCAATCAAAATGTATTGATTCCAAGACCTGAGACAGAATTTCTTGTGGAAAAAATCATAACTGAAAATCCCAAAACAAAAAAGATTCTTGATATTGGAACTGGCTCCGGGGTTATCGCAATTTCGCTTGCAAAAGAATTGCCATTATCACAAATATTTGCTTCAGATATTTCTGAAAAAGCATTAACTATTGCAAAACAAAATGCAATTACAAATTCAGCCAAAATTAAGTTTTTCCACTCTGATGTTTTTTCTCATATCTCGGGAAAATTTGATCTTATTGTTTCAAATCCTCCTTATATTTCAAAAACCGATTATCTTAAATTAGATCAAGAAATCCGTAACTTTGAGCCAACTATTGCTCTAACAACCTCTGACAAAGGATTAGCAATTTATAAAAAAATCCTTGATAGAGCTTACGAATTTTTAGAGTTAGAAGGATTAATATATTTCGAAATTGGATACAATCAAGCAGAAGATATTTCAAAATATGCAGAATCGAAAGGATTTTCCCTATTAGAAATCTGTAAAGACCTTAATAAGTATGATAGAATTTTAAAGTTTAAAAAAATCTAAGAAAATAGAAGGTATTTATGAAAATAGCAGTCGCTATGAGTGGAGGAGTTGACAGCTCAGTTGTAGCTGTTCTTCTCAAAGAATCCGGTTATGAAATTTTCGGTGCTACAATGCGAATTTTTAATAACTCAGAATTTGGATTTCTGGATAATGAAGGACCGAATCAAGATATCGCAGATGCTAAAAAAATCTGTAAAAAATTAGGTATTGAACATCATACAATTGATGTTTCAAAAGAATTTCAAAAATTTATAATTCCAAATTTTATTCAAGAATACCAAAAAGCTCGGACCCCAAACCCTTGTACTTTATGTAATCCTACAATCAAATTTGGCCTATTTATGGATAAATGCTTTGAACTCGGAGCAGATAAATTCGCCACAGGTCATTATGTAAATATTCTTGAAAAAGATGGGAAATTTCTGATTAAAAGAGGCGATGATTTATCGAAAGATCAAAGTTATATGTTATGGAAATTGACACAAAAACAACTCTCCAAAGTGATATTTCCATTATCAAGTTTTTCTAAAAACGAAATCAGAATGATAGCTGAAAAAAACAACTTACATATTGCACATAAAGCTGATAGTCAAGAAATCTGCTTTATTAAAGGAAATTATGGGGATTTCTTACAAAATAAAATCGAGAATATCTCTGGAAATATCATTTTTCATGATGGAAGAATTATTGGTAGGCATCTTGGATTACAGAATTATACTATTGGACAAAGAAAAGGACTTAATACTCCGTGGACATCAGCTCTTTATGTCACAAAATTAGACATTGAAACAAATTCTCTTTTTGTCACAGACCAACCGGACAATTTATTAGAGAATGAATTGAAAATATCAGATGTCTTATGGACAACCGGTGAAATACCATCTACTAAAAATCTTTTAGTTCAGATTCGCTACAATAGTTCACCTGTTGAAGTTGAGAAAATTACTACAGAAAACCAAATTGTAACAATCAAATTGAAAAAAAAAACCCGTTCCATTACCCCCGGTCAATCTGCTGTTTTTTATAAGAACAACATTTTACTCGGTGGTGGAATAATAGAAGGATAAATATGAAAATTTTAGTAACAGGAGCTGCCGGATTTATCGGTTCTCATCTATCACAAAAGCTTGCACAAGAAGGACATTCCGTCATCGGTATTGATTCTCTTAACAATTATTATGATTTAGAATTGAAACAATTAAATGTTAAAGATATTATCGAAGATGGTGTAGAATTCCATCATATAAATCTCACTGATAATGGAATAGAAAATCTCGTAAAAGATGCTGAAATAATCTATCATCTTGCCGCCCAACCGGGAATTTCAGATTCCACAAGTTTTGATGACTATTTGGAAAACAACTTTCTTGCAACCAAAAACTTAACTGATTTTGCTTTGAAATCAAAATCTTTGAAGCTTTTTATAAACGTTGCAACATCTTCAATTTATGGAAAACAAGCAACTGATCCGGAGATATCCGAACCAAAACCTACTTCTTTTTACGGAGTCACTAAACTTGCAGCCGAACAACTCGTAATGGCTTATTCTCGTGAAAAAGAATTTCCTGCTTGTTCACTTAGATTATTCTCTGTTTACGGACCACGAGAAAGACCGGAAAAATTGTATCCTAAGTTGATTCATTCAATTTTATCTGACACACCATTTCCTCTTTTTGAAGGGAGCAGAGAACATTTACGAAGTTTTACTTATATTGATGATATCATTAATGGTTTTATGGCTGTTCTAAATCATCAGGGAAAATGTATCGGAGAAATTTTTAATATCGGTTCAGATATTCAAATCACAACCGGAGAAGCAATTGATCTTGTTGAAAAACTTATGTGCAAGAAGGCAAAGTTTGATATGAAACCAAAACGAACAGGCGACCAACTTGCAACTCATGCAAATATCCAAAAAGCAAAAAAAATACTTGGATATAAACCTCTAACTAAACCGGAAGATGGGTTCTTGGCTGAAATAGAATGGTTTAAAACTAAAATTTTCAAACGATAGGAAAATAATCGGCTGAGATTTGGTGTTACATATAAACTT
>JAOZMQ010000147.1 GCA_029934195.1 Candidatus Cloacimonadota bacterium
CAGAGTTTTCAAAAGACAAAAATCCCTACTAACGTGAGGAACTCCTTTCTTTTTCATTATTCATTTCTTACAAATTTCAGGAACTTCATTTTTTTACAGTCTTTTTATTTGTTTTTTTAAAAATGGTAACATATTAAAATAATTGAGATCAAATATTCTAAATACAGAAAATTATTAATCAGATATTTTAAATGAATCTTTCAATTTAATACCGATAACAGAAAAAGAAATACTACCAAGCAAAAATATCCATACTGAAGTAAGAATATGAGAAAAAGCAATTGCTGCACCTGTTAAGTTTTTATCAATTCCTAATGCAAATGAAAAAATCAAAACCCACATCAATTGATTTGAACCAATCTGAGCTGGAGGAGTTGGTAGGATATAAGTAAGATTCATAAGAGTATAACCAAAAACTATTTTAACAAAAGAAATATTTGCACCAAAAGTTTTAAAAACAGCAAAAACATACAAAGCTTCTGAAAGAACTGCCAAAAACGTTAAAAGATAAACGATAAAATTATCAAAGAATCTACCTTTCATAATACTCAAACCATCTACAAAATTAAGGAAAAAATCTTCAAGTCTAACTCTAAATTTCTTAGGAATTAGAAACAATATTTTATCAGTAATTTTAATCGCTAATGTTCTATGATTCACTGAAAAAAACATAAAAAGCAAAAACGCAAAATAGATAAAAAAGATTATAAGAATGAGACTAAACAATTCTTTACTTAAATTGATAGAGATCAAAGGAATCAAAGTAAGAATAACTACAATCGGAAACAAATCTGCTAATTTATCAATAAAAATAGATGGCAAAGTTTTTGCGATAGGAATAGCCCTATTCTTTTTTAGAATGATTGATTTTACAATTTCACCTGCTCGTACAGGAATCAGATAATTTAACAACATTCCCGCCATAAAGATATAAAAACTTTCCATTTTATCAATTTTTGTCACCGGCTTCAAAATTAACCGCCAGCGTAAACTTCTTAGGAAATATGCAAAAACATAAAAGAATGAAAATATTAAAGCAAATTTCAAATTCATTGTTTTAAAATATCCAACAAATTCGTTAAAATCAATTAAATAGATCCATATCGAAAAACATATAATTCCAATTAAAATCCCAATAAAAACATTTAAATTCTTTCTCATTTTATAATAATTCCTATAATTCATCTTATTTAGTACTTGAACGAAAACTAACTTTTTCTGAATTTTCTTTTTTCTTTACCCAACGCTAACGCATTGGGCTACATAGATATCGCTTCTATGAAGCTGAAAAATAAATAATTCCCCAATTAATCTTTCTTCATGAACTTCTGTTCTTCACGGTTAAAAAATTCCTTTTCGTTCAAAACTATTTAATTGCAATAATATATCGATGGTGAGCCCAAAACTGCTTCAATCTCCAATATAGAGGGAAATCTTCAATAAACATAAATTTTTTAACTCTATTTTCTAAATCTTTATCCTCGCCTGCAAAATATGCCATCATCGACCAAAGCCATTCAGTCTCATTTTTTTGCGGTTTTTCCTTAATTCCAAGTTTTGCTTTAACTTCTGCAATTGGTAAACAAGTATCAGGCCAAGGTGGAACATCGAAAATGGAATCTTCAATTATTGTTAGTCCACGGTTTCGTACAATTTTTTTAATTTTTTCGATATTAACCCAATCTGTATAAATATCATTCTCTATAAAAAAGTTTTTGTCCAAAAGATATTTCCTTACCGGATAACCTATTTGCCACTTATTGTTCACTGAAATAAAAACAATTTTTTTCGATAAATCTATCATTTTATTAATTATTTTATCTGCGTCTTTAAAAAACCAGAGAGCTGCAAAATTCCAAGTTAAATCAAAAGATTCATTCTTTAAATCAACATTAATAAAATTATCTTTTGGTACATAAATTGATTTTACAGAATTTGATAAGCGTAAAAGCTCCCAGTTTTTTCTTGTTTTCAAAACCCGATTTTCATCATAATCAACAAGTGTAACATCAATATTTTTTTTTGCAAAATGCACAGAATTTATTCCATCAACACCAGTCATACCGTGCGTAGGAAACTCTAAAACATTTTTTATTTCAAAATTATTAATCAATCTATCAAAGATGTAATTCAATCGAAATCTTTCATAAACCGTTCCGAGTCCTTCATCAAAATCTTTTTTTAAATTCATTGTGTTTTTTTATCCTTATAATCATCAATCATTTTCTTTATAGAAGGTATTGTTTTATGTGGAAGAAAACTTAAATCAAGATTTTTTTTTACATCTTGAGAATCATAAAACCAGTTTTCTGAAATCAATTGAAATCTTGTAATCCACATTTCATTTTTTAGAATCATAGCCAAAAATTTTCCACTCTTAAAAAAAAATCCAGGGAAATGAAATAAACGTGTAAATCGCTTTCCTTTCAATTCCATTGAAATATAATCAACTAATTCAGAAATTTTAATTGGTTCTTCATCAACAAGATTGGCTTCTAATCCTGATTTTGTTTCAATTTCTGCTACTTTACAAAAAATCTTTGCAACATAATCAACATCAACCAAGTGCATTTTTGAAGATGTACAAACAGGGAAGATCCCTTTATCAATCATTTTTATCAACATAAAAGGAAATCCATTATCCCCGATTCCATAAGTGATTGTCGGACGTAGAATAATGTAATTTAATCCGGCAGATTTCATTGTTTCCAATTCTTTTTCTACAAGAATTTTAGATTCGTGATACGCATTATCAGCAATTTTGGGAGAGTTTCCATGAGGTGGAGATTTTTTTGGTATTGAGCCAAACACTCCAACAGATGAGCAAAAAATAAATTTCGCTTTCATTTTTAAAGCTTCTTTTGCCAAGCGAATTGAGTATTTATAATTTGATTCAATGTATTCTGATTTATTTGCTTTTCCAGCCCCACGCATCGCAGATAGATGGATAATACAATCAAATTTGTTCTTTTCAAAAAAAAACTGGATTTCTTCAATTGAATAGGGATTTATTTTTTCAATTCTAATCTCGTATTTCAAAAGATTCTCATATTTTGATGGACTTGTTGACTTCCTTGAAAGAACCATTATCTCATTTTCTTTATTTTTAAACAATTCTGCAACAACTTTTTGACCTATAAAACCAGTACCACCTGTAACTAATATCTTCATTTTTTTACCTTTTAGATTGTGATAATTATTAAAAGTAAAAGCATATCAAATTTCATTAAAGTCGAAATTTTATTTAAAACAAAAGAGTGATTATTTTTTATTATAAAATAATGAAAAAACAATAATGGAAAATGAACCAAAATACTCATTAGAATAAAAGATAATCTCGAAAGATGTCCTTGATAATATGAGAAAAAAGTAAGAAATATGATTAACAAAGAAATTAAAAAACTCACTAATACTGTTTTTTTTAAACCGAATTTAATTGCTAATGTTTTTCCAGATGAAGATTTATCACCTTCAACATCTTCTAAGTCTTTGATAATTTCCCTAATTAATGTATAAAGAAAAGCATAACAAAAAACAAGCAAACTATTAGAAACATTCTCATTTGACAAACCACCAAAAATAAATGTTGAAGCTGCTGTATAAGCTACAATCAAATTTCCCCAAAAAAACATCAATTTTAATCGTTTTGCATACAATAAAAGTAAAAGAGCATTTGTTATGGCAATAATTATTCCAAGAAAATGCCCGCAAAAGAAGCTAAATAATATTCCTAAAGAAAGAAGTATTATTGAATAATTAAACGCAAATATTGGTTTAATTTTTCCTGACGGTAAAACTCTTTTAGGCTTATTGATTTTATCAATTTCCAAATCATAATAATCATTTATAACATATCCGGATGCAGCAATAAAAACAGCGGTTAAAACCGCTGCTAAAATATTGAAACTTAACTCAGTTACATTTTTATAAAAAGCCCCAAATAAGACTGTTAGAGCTACAAAAGCACAATTGAAAGGTCGTATTATTTTATAAAATGCTGAAAAATTCACTACGGTAATCTTTCTCGAATTGTATCAATGAACTCAACAAGAATATCATTTTTTTTCATATTTTTTATCATTTTATAGGAATCATCAAGAAGTTTTTTGGCTTGTTTCTTTGATTTTTCAATTCCAATTAAACTTGGATAAGTTGCTTTACAATTTTTTGAATCTTCAAACGGTTCCTTTCCTAGCATATCAAAAGCACCAACATCATCAAGAATATCATCAATTATTTGATATGCTAAACCAATATTGAGAGCATAATTTCCGAGTGTTATCATCAAATTTTCTTCAGCTCCAAAAAGAACACAGGCAATATCCATTGCAGCTTGCAATAAAGATCCTGTTTTTTTCATATGGATATACCGAATAACGTTAATTCTAACATTCTTTTTTGATGCTAAAATATCAACTGTTTGACCACCAATCATTCCTCTGCTAGAAACTGCTTTTGCCAAAATACTGATACATCTTACAGCTTTTTCTTTATCAGAAAGGTCAGTTAAAACCTCAAAAGCCTTTGTCAATAATGCATCTCCGGCAAGAATTGCAGTAGCTTCACCAAATTTTTTGTGAAGAGTTGGTTTGCCTCTTCTTTGATTTGAATCATCAATGCAAGGCAAATCATCGTGAATTAACGAGGCACAATGAACCATCTCCAAGGCAACAGCTGCTGGTAATAATGGTTTAATAGATGCCAGATTTTTTTTCTCACGCAACATTTCATACGTTGAAAACAATAATAATGGTCTTAGCCGCTTTCCACCCGGGAAAACTGCATCATTCATTGCCTTATACAAGTCTGTTGGACCTTCTTTCGGTTCGACGATATAACTCTTTAACGCTTCATCTACAAGCGTTTTACGAGAATAAAAATATCTCTGTACTAACAAATTTCACCTCATTAGGTTTAGTTATTTAACATTATTTTTTTGTGACTGTGTAATTTTTCAAATTATTATGTCAAGTTTCTTTTAGTAGCAACAAAGTCGGATTACAAATCTTTAATAATCGTAATAATTTTAACTTCAAAATCTTCTGTTATAGAATTATTATTAATGTCGCAAGTATCTGTAGTAATTATCAATTTATAAGTTGTATAATTTTTTAACATCAGCTGAGGTTTTATTTGAATCTCAAATGAGCCATAGCCACTAATAGTTGGCTTGATTTCATATCCATTATCTACATCAATAAAAGAAGCATGAACATTTCCATCAATAATTATTTCATCAAAAGTGATTAATATCTCCGGTTGCTTAGAATTTACTGATGAACCTGTTCGTGGTTCTGAACTTAATATTTTTGGACCAATTGTGTCAATTTTTGTTGATCCTTTAAAATCTTTTTTTAATACATCTGAAACATTCTTTTTCAAATCTTCTAAACTTGTTACTCTAAATAAATATGTAGTATCCGCAAGTTCTTCTGTTAATAAAAACAATTTTTTTTCAGAAATAACCTGAGCGATAATTGGAACTTCAAATTTTAGAGAATCAGCTGAAATTATTTGAAGAGAATCATATTTAGATATTTCTTCACTGAATAATATCTCTATTTGATTATTTGATATAGATTTAATAGTTTTAATTTTAGGTTTGACAGTATCTTGATAAGTAAAATTCAAATCAATTGAAGCAATTTTTTGACTTGGAATATGTGATTCAGCAAAAGGCTCGGTTTTTCTGTTTAACTTACCATTTTCATTTTTATCAATATAACCTAAAAGATAATAATCCATATCATTCAAATTGTCGAAAGAATAATTATTATTGGTGACTGATTTACGCGAGACATCAGTTGAATCAGCTGTCATCAAAATTAGTCTTGCAGGAAATGATTTATCCTCTTCTTTTTCATAAAATAAACGACCGGAAATTTTATTATTTTGTAATTCTCCATTTCTAAATGTATAAAAATATTCCTGCTCTAATTCATTATTATGATGCCCTTTTATCGAGGTTGAAAAACCAATGAAATAGTTTGTATCCTTTTCCAAATCTTCGTTGATTAAAATCAAAACAGTATTACCATCTAACCATTTGAATTTCTTTTTATAAATTGGTGGATATGAAGAAAAACCAGCCAAAATTGTATTTCTATCCATTGGTTTAGAGAAAAGAACCTCAATTCTCCTATCAGAAAGAGATTGAAATTCATTTGGTGAAATAGATAAAATTCGAGGTTTAACTTCATCTTTTGGACCGCCGGTAGCACTTTTTTGATTACCGCAACCAAAAGACAATATTATCAAGAGAAAGGTTAAAAGATTAAAACCCTTTTTCAATTAAATATTCCTCCGTTAAGCCTTTTTTCTGTGTATTAACATTTCTTAAAATATATTTCCCAATAATATCAAACTCAATATTTACGTATTTTCCTCTCTTCAATTTCTGTAAATTCGTATTCTCAATTGTGTGTCCAATAATCGCAACAACAAAAGAGTTTCTTGTAATTTTTGCAATTGTTAAGCTAACACCATTAACCGCAATTGAACCTTGTGGAACAATAAGATTTGCAAATTCAGGTGAAAATTTAATCTCAATGTATAATGTATTTTTTTGTATTGAAAGATTTTGAACTTCAGCAATTGTATCAATGTGACCTTGAACAATATGACCATCGAGACGATCATTCATTTTTGTAGCACGTTCAAGATTGATTTCATCGTTGAGTTTCCAGAATCTGACAGATGTTTTGAGGATAGTTTCTTGCATTGCTTCAACTATAATTTGCTTTTCATTAAAATCAATAATAGTTAAACAAATTCCATTAGAAGCAACACTACTTCCAATTTTTAGCGATGAATTTATCCTTTGGCAATTAATTGTAAAATATCGTTTACCATTCTTATTATTGATTTTTTTAATGACCCCAATTTCTTCAATTATTCCGGTAAACATATTTCTCCAAAAATTGATAATATTGAATTATCTTAAACATTGTATCTTCTTTGAAAAGCATTACTTAAAGTTATTGAACTGGAATATTCAATATCTCCACCAAAAGGAATCCCTGTCGATAAGCGAGTAATATTTTTTACTAAAAACTTCAATTTATCAGCAAGAAAATTTATTGTAGTTTCACCCTCAGCCGAAGGGTTAATTGCAAGGATTATTTCATTTATTTCCCGTTTTTTTATGATTCTTTCTAATTCGTAATATTTAATTTCATTCGGTCCAATTCCATCAAGAGGTGAAAGAAGGTTT
>JAOZMQ010000148.1 GCA_029934195.1 Candidatus Cloacimonadota bacterium
AAGAACTTCTGTTCTTCATGGTTAAAAAGTCCTTTTTCGTTCAGGCACTATTTAGAGAATTAGCGGGGAAAAAATACTATCTTTTTATGTGAGGAACTCCGGCCTTCTTCATTTTTTAAAAACTGGTGTTATTTTCAAATCATCGATGGCAAGAATTCTGAATTTATTCAATTATAAAATTAAATTTTGATTGACGAATATCTTTAATTTTACATTTAATATTGAAAAAAATGAAAAGTGGTAACTAATGAAAATTAATTT
Source organism: Candidatus Cloacimonadota bacterium (assembly GCA_029934195.1). GTDB lineage: Bacteria > Cloacimonadota > Cloacimonadia > Cloacimonadales > JAOZMQ01 > JAOZMQ01. The sequence goes on from JAOZMQ010000148.1 coordinate 262, forward strand.
TAGTTTAAGATCAATTGTAGTTTTTGTTTTTATTGGCTTGTTTTTGGGGAGTTTACTCTTCTATTCTTTTTTTATTCTTAATAAATTAAGTGAAGTTCGGCAAGCTTTTAGTTCTGTAAAGTTAGACATTTCTGCAATGGAATTCAAAGATAAAGTCTCTGAAAATAAGGCGATTGAAATACAAAAAAAATATTCAGAATCCTTAGCCTTAACCGGAATGGTTGAGACTGAAGCAAGAATGTACACAGGAATAATTTTATTTATTATTCTTTTAATTTCAATTTCTCTATTTGTCCTAATTTTATACTATTTAACAAAACCACTTGAAGAATTAAAAAATGCTACTGCCAAAATTAGAGATGGAGATTTTTCTATTCATTTACCGGAAACCGGATTGAAAGAAATGATAGAACTAAAAGTGTCATTTAACAATATGTCAGAAGAATTAGATCAAGTACAAAAGAAGCTTCTTGTTGCAGAAAAAGAGATGATGTGGAAAGAATTATCCCGCATTTTAGCACATGAAATCAAAAACCCACTAACTCCAATTAAACTTGCTATTCAGAGATTAGAAGAAAAATTTGTTGCAGACAAAACCAAATTTGATTCAATTTTCCAAGAATCTGCAGAAATTATTAATCAAGAAATTAATAATCTTCGGGAATTAGTACAATCATTTTCCAATTTTGCAAAAATTAATCAGCCTAGTTTCTCATTTTTTGATCCTGCTATTTCTATTAGGGAAATTATCAGGCCATATCAGCATAACTTCAATGTTGAGATGGATCTGATAGAAAATCGGAGAATTAAATTTGATCAAACTCATTTTTATCAAATTATTACAAATATTTTTCAGAATGCAATGGATGTTACAAAAGAGAATAAAATAATAAAAATTGTTCTAAAAATAAGCAGAAGTTACCTTGTTTTACAGATAATTGATCAAGGAATTGGTATTGATGAAAAAGATCTCAATAAAATTTTTGAGCCATATTTTACAAAAAAAAAGCGAGGAACAGGTTTAGGACTTGCTCTTGTTAAAAGGTTAATTGAAGCAAATAATTCTTTCATTCGAGTAATTAGTGAAGAAGGGAAAGGAAGCAATTTTGAAATAATTATGGAGGATATAATTGAACATTCTAATAATTGATGATGAAATAAATATTTGTTTTACATTGAAAGGCATTCTTGAAGATGAAGGTTATTCCTGTTTTTTAGATCATAATGGGAAAGATGGTTTGAATACAATCGAATCTTTGCACCCTGATTTGGTTATTCTTGATGTGAAATTAGAAGGCATGAATGGGATTGAAGTTCTAAAAAAAATAAAACATTTTGATGTAAATATTGAAGTGATTATGATCTCTGGTCATAGTGGAATTAGTGAAGCTGTTCAAGCAATAAAGCTCGGAGCTTATGATTTTTTGGAGAAACCTTTAACATTACCCAAAGTGAAATTTTCAGTAAAAAAAGCCTTAGAGTTTAAGAATATTAATCAGCATTATAAGAGATTTCGAGCAAGTGAAAATGAAAAATATGAAATTATTGGTTCAGGGGAAAAGATTAAAGAGATCAAAAACATTATTAGAAAAGTTGCTACAAGTAAAGCTAAAGTTTTAATTAGAGGAGAAAGTGGCTCAGGAAAAGAATTGATAGCTTATGCTATTCATAACAATAGCTCACGTGCAGAGAAAGCATTTATAAAATTTAATTCAGCAGCTATTCCAACAGAATTGGTCGAAAGCGAACTTTTTGGCTTTGAGAAAGGAGCTTTTACAGGTGCAATAAAAAGTAGGAAAGGAAAATTAGAAGAAGCAGATGGAGGAACTCTTTTTCTTGATGAAATTGGAGATATGAGTTTATCAGCTCAAGCTAAAATATTGCGAGTAATACAAGAAGGAGAATTTGAACGAATTGGTAGTAATAAAACACAAAAGATAGATGCTAGAATTATTGCTGCAACACACAAAAATCTTGAAAAAATGGTTGAAGAGGGACTGTTTAGAGAAGATCTTTTTTATCGATTAAACGTTGTTCCTATTTATAATCCTCCTTTACGTGAGCATCCGGAGGATATTCCAATTCTTATTGAGCATTTCTCAAAAATATTTGCTGGAGAATTAAATTTTTCTCAAAAAATATTCTTACCGGATGCTATAAGAGAATTGCAGACTTGGGAGTTTAAAGGAAATATTCGGGAACTAAAAAATATGATTGAGCGAATTTATATTCTTGCAGAAACCGATAAAATTGGTGCAGATGATATTCCAATACGTTCGGCAAAAAAAGCAAAAACAGATTGGATTTTTTGGCTGGAAACTTCACCGTTTTCAATAAAAAAAAAGGAATTTGAAAAAAAATATTTGACGGCACAACTTTCAAAATTTGATAATAATATTTCGCAAACAGCAAAAGCTCTCGATTTACATCAGAGTAATCTTTCTCGAAAATTAAAAGAATTAGATATTAAAGTCTAATTTTATACTTATCAAAAGTAATCCGGGTGCTAAGAAACAGAATTTATTGAGCTACAGAGTAGTAAAAAAAAATTATTACTACGACTTAGTTTGTATTCAATCACTAATATAATTAGAATTAAAAGAAATAAGGAGAAAAAGTGAAAGGAAAATGGTTTGGAATTGGATGTTTAACATCAATGATAATTTTGGTGTTAGTTGTAATTTTTGGAATAATTGGTGTTACTAAAATGACAAAATCAAATGATGAAAAAATTCTAGCAGATTCATATTTGCATATTGATTTGTCCGGAAAAATTATAGAATATACTGAATTGAAAGACGATGTTTTGTATTCAAGTGATTTATTGTCTGCTCATGATATTGTTAAGAAAATTGAAGTTGCAAAATATGATGAGAATATTAAAGGAATCATTTTAGAATCTCATTTTATTAGTGCCGGTTTGGCTACAATTAATCAAATAGGAGAAGCAATTATAGACTTTAAATCATCTAAAAAGGAAGTTATTGGCTTTGCTGATTTTATTGGTGATAAAGATTATCTTATTCTTTCTTTTGCAAGTAAAATATATATGACTCCTGCATCTTCAGCTGGTATTTTTTTAACCGGAGTGGGAATGAATATTCTATATTATAAAGAGCTGTTTGATAAAATTGGTGTTGAGGTTGAAGTTGTTCATGCTGGAAAATTCAAAGGAGCCGGAGAATCTTATTACCGGAATAATATGTCAAAGTATTCTCGCGAAAGTCTATCGAAAATAATTGATGATATCTATGAAGAAAAAGTAAATCTTCTTGCTAAAAATAGGGGAATTGATTCGCAGAAAATCAAAGATATTTACGAGAACAGAGGTGAAGTTTTTATAAGTCATAAAAAAGCAATAGATTACAAATTGATAGATGAGCTAATTTATAAAGAGAATCTTTTCGATAAATATATTTCATCAGAAAAACAATTAGTTAAGATGTCGAAATATAATAAAGAATTTGATCAAGACTTCATGTATGGAATTGCAGTTGTTTATTTCCAAGGACAAATAGCTGCTGTAAAAACCGATTATTCAATGAAATATGTCTCAGCAAAAAAAATCATCTCTATTTTAGATGAACTTCAAAATGATTCCTATACAAAAGGGATTGTAATCCGAGTTGATAGCCCTGGAGGAAGTGCTTTAGAATCAGATAAAATTAACGCAAAAATTAAAGAAGTTCAAAAAATCAAACCGATTGTTATCTCTATGGCAAATGTTGCAGCTTCTGGTGGTTATTATGTTTCTGCAAATTCTGATTATATATTTTGCGACCCGTTTACCATTACTGGATCAATTGGAGTTGTAGGAATGCTTCCAAATATTAGTAAAGCAGGAGCAAAGCTTGGAATAAACTCTGATAATATTTATAGAGGAAAATATATTGGTTTTTTAAATATGTGGAAGAAAAAAGATCCTGCCGCAATTCAAGCTTTTAGGAATAGTATGGAAGAAACTTATTTTGAATTTAAAACTGTTGTAGCTAATGGACGAAATATGAAAATTGATTATGTGGAAGAAATTGCTCAAGGAAGAGTTTGGAGCAGTAAGGACGCAAAAATTAATGGTCTAATCGATGAAATAGGAACTCTAAAAAGTGCTATTCAAAAAACTGCAAAATTAGCGAATCTCGGAACGTATAAAAAAGAGTATTATCCAAAAAGAAAATCTTTGTTGGAAGTGTTTGTTAAAGAACGTTTTGGACTTGAAACAATAGCAAAAGTTTTATTTAAAAAGAATCAGATTTTGGAAGAAACTGATAAAATTAAATCTGAAATAGAGATTCTTTCTAAAGATCCAGTGCAGATGGTATCTCCAGTTAAATACCAAGTTAATTAATACATAGTTTACTCTTTATTAAGCTCTCAATTTGAGAGCTTTTTTCAAAATTATAGAAATAATTTGCGTTCTGTTGATAATACACAAATAATGTAAGGAATGAAAGAGGTAACTACTTGCTATATTGAATGTTCCATTTTTAAAGATCTTATTATGAAAAAAAAATATATATTTATATTGATTAAATAAACTGAAAAATATTCTAGGTTACATAGTCTTTTTTTAATATCGTTATAAAAGTAGAATAAATATTGACAGAATACTTCTTAGTTTTTCACAAATTCTGCTGAATACATCTTAACAAAAGAATTTGTGTAAAATTAAACAGGAATTTCATAGTTTATATTTTTCTAAAACAATAAAGATTTTCTTATCTTTTTGTAAAGTAATGAAATGGAATCTTAAATTTTAAAGTTAAAAAATTATATGTGATACAATATCTGGAGGAGAAATGATAAAGATGCCCGAGCTTAAAATCGGAGATTTGGTTGCTAAAATACCAATAATTCAAGGTGGAATGGGAGTTGGTGTTTCAAAATCCGGTTTAGCAGCAGCAGTTGCGAATGAAGGTGGAATCGGTGTTATCTCATCTGTTGGTTTAGGAATGATTAAAGGTCAAAAGATCATTCAGCACCGCGAAGCAAATTTAAATGCCTTAAAAGAAGAAATTAGAAAAGCGAAAATTAAAAGTGCCGGTATTATAGGTGTAAATATTATGGTTGCTCTTTCTGATTATGATGAACTTGTAAAAACTTCGTTAGAAGAAGGGATTGATATTATGTTTTTAGGAGCCGGTTTACCTATACAAAGACCAAAAAATATTTCAAAAGAATTTATCGAAAAAGCAAAAACTAAATTAGTTCCAATTGTTTCTTCTGCAAGATCGTTAAAACTGATTGTAAAAAAATGGGTTAAAAATTTTAACAGAATTCCTGATGCTGTTGTGGTGGAAGGACCTCTTGCAGGTGGGCATCTTGGGTTTAAATTAGAACAAATTTCTGATCCAAAATATAAATTGGAAGTGATTTTAGCTGAAGTAATCGCCGTAATAAAATCCTTTGAAAAAGAGTTTTCTAAAAAAATTCCTGTAATTGCTGGTGGTGGAATTTTTAATGGTGCCGATATTGCAAAGTTTTTAAGACTTGGTGCAGATGGTGTTCAAATGGGGACAAGATTTGTTGCTACTGATGAATGTGATGCAGATATTGAATTTAAAAACCAATATTTAAACGCTAAAAAAGAAGATATTGGAATTATAAAAAGTCCAGTTGGATTACCTGGAAGAGCCATAATTAACAACTACTTATCTGATGTAGCTAACGGGATTAGACAACCTTTCAATTGTCCTTGGAAATGTCTAAAAACATGTGATTTTAAAACTGCTCCATACTGTATTGCAAAAGCACTTACAAAAGCAAAAGATGGATTTTTAGGGGAAGGATTTTGTTTTGCAGGTGCAAATGCTTATCGTGTTGAAGAAATTGTCTCTGTAAAGAAACTTATGCATACTCTAAGAGAAGAATATATAAAATTTGAAACAGGATTACTAAATAAAAATATTAAATTTTCAGGATAGAAATTCTGAGTTTATATAATGATATTTAAAAGGAACGATAATTACTAATCGTTCCTTTTTTAGTTTGAATTAATGAAGATATAGATATTTAATTTGGGGAAAATTTGATTTATGAATTACCAAATACAATTATTCGGTCATCAAATAGTAAAAAATATTTACTCCCATTTTAAGAGCTTGTTCTCGTATTTCAGGAGGATCATTATGAACATTTGGAGATGCCCACCCATCACTGATATTTGATTCAAAAGTGTATAAAACTAATAATTTTCCTGTATCATCAAAAATTGCAAATGCTTGAGGGCGTTTTTCTTCATGTTTATGAATTTTTGGTAAGCCTTTACTAAATTGAAAATATGAGTGAAATATTTCATGATTTGGTGGTAATTCAACAAGATTTTTATTTGGAAAGATTTTTTTTATCTCACGCCTAAATGCTTTATCCATACCAAAATCATCATCTGCATACAAAAAGCCACCTCTGTCGAAATATTTTCTGAGATTAATAATTTCTTTATCAGAAAACTTAATATTTCCATGGCCTGTTAAAAAAATAAAAGGATAGTCAAATAAATTGTTATCGTCTGCTCTGACGATTGCTTGTTCTATTGAAATATCAGCATTAGTTTTATCTTTGAGAAAAATGGTTAGATTGGGAAGGATATCCGGATCATTATACCAATCTCCACCACCGTCATAATGTAATCGAGCAAATTTGGAATTAGCACAAAAAAGATTTCCAAGCAGTGCAAAATTTAATAAGATAATTAGTGATACAATTTTTTTTTTGTAATTTATCATTCTTTCCTCTTTTTATAAATAAATCTTGATTTTTATGTTTTATCAAATTGGGAGTAGCTCATAAGAAGAGCTATGCTTTTTCAATTCTCCATTTTTCGATTTCACCTGTTTTACTTGTAAAATTTACACCAATTAAAATTAGTTTTTTCTCATCTAACACGT
>JAOZMQ010000149.1 GCA_029934195.1 Candidatus Cloacimonadota bacterium
AGCAAATTTTACTGAATAAGAAAAGTCAATTTATTCCCATAATGCTTGAAATGTTTTTTGATTTACATGCTTTTTTACGGGTTAAAGATTTTTTTGGAGAAAATTTTGTTTCTTATTTTGAAAAAAATGGTAATAATCTGACTTCAAAATTATATTGTCTTGATCCAGCTCGCCATCTGAAAAAGTCCTTAAAAAATTGTGTTTCAGCAACCTTTTTTTCTGCCACTCTAACGCCGATTGAGTTCTTTCAAAAAATTCTTGGTTCTGTGGAAAATACGAAAAATCTGATACTTCCTTCTCCTTTCCCAAAAAGAAACCGAGAAACAATTATTGTTGGTAATATTTCAACGAAATTTAGAAATCGGGATAAAAGTATTTTTGCTGTTGCTGATACAATTAGGACCACAATTTTTGCAAAAAAAGGGAATTATCTTATTTTTTTTCCATCATACAAATATTTACAAAGTGTAATGGATATATTAGAAACCTCTGCGGGACATCAATTTATCGCTCAAGAAAGAAGTATGAGTGAAGATGCTCGAGATAACTTTTTAAAGAATTTTAGTAATCGAGAAGATTCAAAACCGATAATTGCATTTGCTGTTATGGGCGGGATTTTTGGAGAAGGAATTGATCTGGTTGGAGATAAATTAATTGGAGTTATTGTTGTGGGAGTTGGGCTTCCGCAAATTTGTTTAGAACGCAATTTAATCAAAGATTATTTTAATGAGAATGAAGTTTCTGGTTTTGAATTTTCTTATGTTTATCCTGGAATGAATCGGGTTTTGCAAGCTGCCGGTCGAGTAATAAGAACAGAAAAAGATCGTGGTGTAGTTATACTTATTGATGAAAGATTTCTTCAATATCAATATAAAAAACTATTTCCAAAAGAATGGTCGAATCTTATCAAATGTTTCAATACTAAAGTATTAGAAAAAAAACTATTAGAATTTTGGTCTGAGAAATGAAAGCAATTTATATCAGCTAATGAGAGTGACTATACCGCACATTGCACGGTATGTAGAACAACTTGCCAAGTTGTTTCCCTATTGCCAAGTTGTCTTCCTAAATCAGCAATTTGGCAAATTGCGCTACAATGAAATATCAGATTAATCGAAATCGCTTTGCTCATATATTATAAATGTAGAACAACTTGCCAAGTTGTTTCCCTATTGCCAAGTTGTCTTCCTAAATCAGCAATTTGGCAAATTGCGCTACAATGAAATATCAGATTAATCGAAATCGCTTAAAAATCAGAAGTTGCAATAAAATTTCTAAGTTGGATTAGTCTTTGCATTGTTGATACAAAAAAAATGGAGACAATTATGAAAAAGAATTTTCTTTGGATAATATTGCTTATAATGGTCAGTTTATTAAGTAGTGAAGTAATAGAAAAAGTCTATTATTTAGATGATCCTCAAATCAATAATTTAGGGGAATATCAAGTTATTGAGTATCTCAATATGAAACAAGCTGCAGAAATTGGAGCACCATCTTTACCTTATAAGGCTGTTTCTTTGCTTTTACCACAAGGAGAAATTTCAGATTATTATGAGATTGAATTAAAAGCTCCGGTTGAAATTAATGCAGAGATTAATCTATTTCCAATGCAAAAAATCAAACCATTATCTGAAAATAAGCAATCTGTTTTTGCTAAAAATGATGAAATATACAATTCTAAAAATATTTATCCAACAAATGCAAAAGGTAAAGTTAGAACAGAATTTATGAATGGATATTCTATTTTTATGACATCTTTTACTCCGATTGAATATTTACCATCTCAAAAAAAAGTTAGATATTTTAAAGAAATCTCACTAAAAATTCATACTAAAAGAAATCCAAATGCCTTTCAAATTGCTAAAAATTTAAGTAATAAAAAGTCAGTGATAGATAGAGTAATTTCTCTGATCGATAATGAAGAAATGATAGATCAATATAGTTATAATTTGGTTAGAGAGGGAGAATATTCAAATTTAATTATCTCTGCAGAAGAATTTATTCCACAATTATTTGCAATAAAAGATATCCATGAAAATAGTGGATTAAAAACAAATATTGTATCTACAGAAGAAATTTACGCAAATTATTCTGGGCAGGATAATCCTGAAAAAATTAGAAATTTCATTATTAATGAATACCAAAATTATGGTATTGAATTTGTCTTACTTGCCGGAGATGTAGAAATTGTTCCATATCGCGGATTTTATTGTGAAGTTCAATCTTCATCGGTTTATGAGGATGAAAATATTCCTGCTGATCTTTATTTTTCAGCTCTTGATGGAAATTGGAACGATAACGGAAATAATCTTTGGGGAGAGATTGGGGAAGATGACCTTTTGCCTGAAATTTCTGTTGGAAGAACTCCATTTAGTACTACTGTTGAACTTGCAACTATCATTCATAAAATCTCCTCCTATATAGAATCTCCGGTTGAAAATGAATTGCAAAATTCTCTAATGTTGGGTGAACATTTATGGAATGATCCATTAACTTGGGGTGGAGATTATCTTGATCTTTTAATTGGTTATCACGAAGATAATGGTTATACTACAGATGGAATTCCGGAAGCATATAACTATGAAAAATTCTATGATCGAGATTATGGAACTTGGTCAGCTACAGAACTTTTGGATAAAATCAATGAAGGAAAATCCTTTATTCATCACAGTGGTCATTCAAATGCAACTTATAATATGAGATTACAAGATTCAATGATTACCAATGAAAATTTTTATAGCATTGATGGGATTGAACATAATTATTCTCTTGTTTATTCTCACGGATGTATTTGTGCTTCTTTTGATAATTCAGATTGTATAGCCGAAAAAATGTTACATATTGATAATTTTGCAGTTGCTTTTGTTGGAAATTCTCGTTACGGTTGGTTCAATGAAGGACAAACAGAAGGTCCATCTGAACATCTTCACAGAGAATTTGTTAATGCTCTTTACACTGATCGTAAAAATAGAATTGGTGAAACTCATTTGATTTCTAAAATTCAAACTGTCCCTTGGGTCACAGCTCCAGGACAGCACGAAGAAGGTGCTTTACGATGGTGCTTTTATGATTGTAATGTTTTGGGAGATCCGGCAATGAGTATTTGGACTGATGAACCTTCAAGTTTGACAGCTGATTTTAATTCGGAGGTTCTTGTTTTAGGAACTTCTTTTAATGTAGCGGTTTCTAATCAGAATGGAGATGTAACCGGGGCTGATTGTTCAATTTCTCAAAATGGAGAGATTATTGGATATTCCCAAACTGACGAAAATGGAAATGCAGAAATTCTATTTGATATTGCTCCTGAAGTTGGAGATGCAGAATTACATATTTTAGCTTATAACACTTATGTTCAAGTATATCCCTTAACTTTTTATTCAGGATCAGGAAATTTTGCATCAATAGAAAGCTTCTTAAATCATTCTACTGATGATGAATATATTGAAACCGGAGAAAATGTCGGAGTGGATGTAGAAGTTACATATCAAACTCAATCAAGTATTGAAATTTCTCTGACCTTATCTTCCGAAGACGAATATGTTACAATTAATACAGATTTTGCTTCGGTTATTGGAAATAGTTCTGGCACATCTGTAACTTTGGAAAATATTTTTAATTTTGATGTCTCTTCTTCGATTCCAGATGAACATGAAGTCGTTTTTTTCATCGAAATTAGTTTTGATGATTATACATATTTTCAGCAAAAATCTCTTTTTGCAAAAGCTCCACATCTTGAAATCGGCGAATTTGTTTTCACTGATCAATCCGGTGACGGTGTTATTTCTCCAGGAGAATCTGCAACTTTAAATATTGATAATATTAATAGCGGATCTTCGGAAGCAGAAGCAATTTCCTGCTCTTTATCTGTTGATAATAATGATGTTACAATCTCAAACCCATTAATAGATATTGATTTATTAGAATCAGGTGAATCAGAAGAAGTTCTTTTCAATATAGATTTTGATAATGATTTGGCTTTAGGTGAAATAGTTAATTTTGAATACACAATTGTAACCGGAGAATATTCAACTACGACCTCAATCCCTCTGCAAATTGGAATTGAAAAAGAAGATTTTCAGTCCGGAGCTTTTTTTCAATATTCTTGGAATTTCCCCGATTCTGTGTGGAGTATAATTCTAAATGAAGAATTTGGATATTTATTTGCCAGAACTGCGGAAATCGAAAATAATCAATCAACGGAAATGTCATTAGAAATAAATGTATTAACAGATTCTCAAATAACTTTTGATAAAAAAATATCTTCAGAAGAAAATTATGATTATCTGAGATTTTATATTGATTCAGTTTTACAAGATCAATGGAGTGGTGAATCAAATTGGAGCGAAGAAAGTTTCAATATCTCAGCAGGAAATCATACAATTTCTTGGAGTTATGAAAAAGATTCAATGGTAGCAGTTGGGGAAGATTGTGGTTGGATTGATAATATCGTTTTTCCTCCTTCAGAATATTTGCATAATCCATTACCAGTACCGCAAAATTTCTCATTGGTACTAAGTTATGTTTGCCCACAAAATTATGTGGATTTATATTGGGAAGAGCCAAATCAATATCCAGCAGCTTCAATATCAGAGTATAGAATTTATAGAAATTTTGAATATCTTGCTACAGTTTCGGCAAACGAATTAACTTATTTTGATGATAGTCCAATGACAAGTGGTAATAATGCTGAAGTTTATTATTTTGTTACAGCTTTTTATGAAGAAGAAGGAGAATCAAATACATCTGGAGTTCTTTCTACTGCAATGGCAATTGAAAATGAGAATGTAACTTATGAGTTGGAAACAAGTTTAATAGGTAATTATCCAAACCCATTTAATCCGGAAACAAATATTTCCTATCAATTGGGTGCTGATAGCGATGTTGAACTGATAATATACAATTTGAAAGGACAAGAAGTGAGAACTTTAGTAAATAAAAAAGAAAAAAGAGGAAACTACAGCGTGAAATGGAATGGAAAAGATGATTATGGTAATAATACCGGAAGTGGTGTATTTTTTTACAAAATCCGTACTTCCGATTATACTTCAGTGAAAAAAATGATTCTCTTGAAGTAAAAAAGGAATAGACAAGTTTTTTAATTTGGAGTCATTATGATAATCAAATATTGGTTTTTCATAGTGACTCCTTTTTATTTATTTAATAAGACCAATTAAAAAGGGTTAATGAAGTAAATTGTGTGAATAAAAGTGAAGAACTTTTTCTCATGCTTTTCGTAATTCAATATCAATTTATAGTGGATTCAATCTTTTAAAAAGAACTCATTTTTTTTAAAATATTTCAAGATAACTTCCCACATTTCTTCAATTAATTCTGTGGAGATATTAAATTCTTTAGCAAAAGATTTTCTATCTTTTATCATTTGATTTTCACGGTAGGAATCGTAATTTTTTATGGAATTTTTCTCTTTCAGCTCTCGAATTTTTTCAACAACTTTCCTTCGACGAAATAATGATAGGATAATATCTTCATCAATTTTATCAATAGATTCACGTAGATCGGATAATGACAATTCTTTCGAGTTTATCAGATTTTGATGAGCAATTGCATCGGCAAGAACTAAACGTAACATTGAATCAACAACCGGAATAATACGCGGAATTATACAAATGTCGTGTCTTCCACCAATCTCAATTTTTGCATCTTCATTACAATGATTTATAGTATTTTGAGTTAAATTTATTGAAGGTGTTGGTTTTATCACGATTCGTAAAATTATATTTTCTCCGGTAGAGATTCCACCAAGAATTCCTCCAGCATTGTTCGATAAAAATCCAGTTGATGAAATTTCATCATTGGCTTCTTTACCTGTTAAAGTTGCGAATTGAAAACCTTTACCAAATTCAATTCCCTTTACTGAACCAATAGAAAGAAGTGCTTTTCCAATATTTGCATCTAATTTCTCAAATACCGGATCACCCAAACCAAAAGGAATATTACTAATCTTGATTTCTAAAATTCCTCCGACTGAATTTCCAATTTCTTTTAGTTTCTGTAAATATTTTTGCAAGGATACAAATGAATCTTTTTCACCCCATTTTAAATCATTTGTTTTGGCAAAATCAGTTGATGTTTCCATTGCTCGAAACTCACCAATTGTTTTAGTAACTAAATTTATTTCTATATCTTTCGTCATTTCGTAAATCATTCCGTTAGCCACAACTCTGGAAATTGTTTCTCTACCAGATGCTCTTCCTCCACCGCGATAATCATAAATCTTAAATTTTTTAAAAAAAGAATAATCAGCATGTCCCGGACGGAAAAGGTTTTTGATTTTTTCATAATCTGCCGGTTTTGCATTTTCATTTTTAATTAGAATACAAATAGGCATACCGGTTGTTTTCCCATTGAAAACTCCAGACACAATAATTGGCTTGTCTTTTTCTTCTCTTGTTGTAGAAAATTCTCCTTTTCCCGGTCTTCTTTTCTGAAGTAAATCATTTATTTTATCAAAAGGAAAATCAATTCCGGGCTTAATATCTTCAATTACAAGTCCCATTGCAAAACCATGACTTTCTCCAAAGGCTGTAAAACCGAAATATTTTCCAAAACTATTTGCATTCATTGAAATTTTTCTCCTTTTTTTCGTATTGAAATTCATTTTTTAGTCTCTCAACAAAAACTCTAACTAAATTACCATGAAGAATTAAAGTTTATGTAGGAAATCAATCATGTTCTGTGTTAAGAAATAGCATTTACAAATTCGTGTTAAGGCAAGTTTCATATTACGCAAAAGCCCCCCCCTTTAATTCCCCCTACAAAGGGGAATCCGGTTTCTCCCCTTTGTAGGGGAGATTAAGAGGGGTTTTCAAACTTGATTTGACATTATCATTGAATTCTCTATTATGTAAAGCTTATTTTTATAACAACTCCTAATCTCTTTTTGTTCAAACAAAATAAGATGTTTCTTTTCATTTCTTCGTGGTAATTTTTGTAACACTTTTTTGAAGAAACTTTTTTGGCAACGAACGACACAAATAAACCGAACAAAAACGGAAAATAATCTTATCCAAATTCAATTATTTTATTTGCCTTTGCGTTTTTCCCATTGCGACTTTGCGATAAAAGAATTTCTTTTTTACGCAGAGAAAGATAAGATTCCGCAAAGAAAGAAAAGAA
>JAOZMQ010000008.1 GCA_029934195.1 Candidatus Cloacimonadota bacterium
ATTTCTTGAAAAAATATTTATATTTTCCATAACACCTCATATTTCAAGTAAATGAAACAAAAAAAATGGGCGAGAGTTAAATCTACGCCCAAGGTTTGTATTTTTAGTTATTTTAATAAAAGAGTTTTACTAATTGCAGTTGCATTTGTAGTTTGAACTTTAAAGAAATAAATACCGGTAGCTACTTTATTTCCATTATTATCTGCACCATTCCAAATAATTGATTGTGGTGTTGCCGTCTGAAATTCATCTATAAGTGTTTTTATTAACTCACCTTTTACATTATAGACACTTACATTTACATTACCAGATTGCGAAGGTGTATAATTCAAGGTTGTTGTTGGGTTAAATGGATTTGGAAAATTAGTTAGATTTAATGAAGTCATTTCTTTTACTTCATTATCATTTTTTGATACACCAGGTATAGTAAGAGCTAATGCCATATAATTTAATGTACCACCGAGATCTTGACCTGCACTTGCAGGACTGGTAAATGAACCGAAACTATTATCATCATAAAAAAACAAATGCAGTTTATAGTTATCATCACCAAGGTCTTCTAAAACATCTCCAGGATAAACATAAGCAGGAATCATACCTTCTAATTCTGGACAATAATTTGCATCATCTATTTTGGAATTTAAGAAAAGAGGATCACTCCAAGTAATACCGTTATCAATTGAGGTAGCAATTGCTATCTGTGATATTTCATTCCAGTCTTCATAATCAACATCTCCACCAACATTAAAGTACTTATTATAGATACCATCTTGCCAAGTAGCAATCATAAGACTATTATTCTTATTAGCAACGACCTTAAAATTATTCGCATGAAAGGCATCAGCATATAAATGCCAATCAATTGGCCAACCATCGACTGGTGTAACGATTCCATCAGTATCAAAAGAATCAACAATGCTATCTTCATTCATATCCCAAGGAAGAAATGCTTGTTGATCGTTTGGATTTGAGCTTTGAGGATATAAGTCGTTAATTTGAAAATCTTGTGTATCCAAATCAAAAATATAACTTTTTACATAATTATTATAATGATAAACAAAAGTTTGAGTAGGATCATCAGGATCAACCCATAGCAGAATGTGTGAGCCAACAAGATGTAGTTTACCTTCAGAGTCAAAAGTAGCATTTGGATGAGAACAAACAGCTCCATGATCGAAGAATATTTCTTCAGCAGGCGTTCCATCACCATTTACAATCCAAGGAGAACCATCTTCATTAAGAGGATTATCAACCAAAAAACCGGATGGTGTTCCTGCTCTTTGCCATTCTCCTTCTCCCCAATTGTCATTATAGAAGCAAACTAATTCATCAATATTGTCTGGATCAAAATTCTCATCAATAGATAAAAAGCCAAAAATTGTGATTTTCCCATCGTCAGTGGCAGCTACTGTTTTCTGCATACGTCCCCAATAAGGTTCTTCTTTATTATATCCATCAAGTTCTGGAATTTTAATATGATTCCAATCAAGATTTTCAAAATTTCCAAATTCAATATCTTCTGTAGTATAATCCGCCCAAGTAATTAAAATATTTTCTGATGGATTACCAGCTGCACCATGAGAAGAGGCATTATTGCCAGCTATATAGATTCTTCTTTTCCCGTCTTGATTAAATGATGGAGCCTTAACTGTAAAAACATAAGGCCAGATAAATGCATCATTTTCAAATTCTAAGATTCCTTGTTGAAACAAAGCGTAATTATCTACAACAGTAAAAGGTGTTGATAATAAACCAGGTCCTGGAAGAAAATGATATTGATCATATACAAATCCGTTATCATAATGTGTATCTTCATTAATATCAGCATGCCATGCAACCATTGGATCTTGTGTTATTGGATCAATATCAATTCCAGAATATCCTTCACGAATATCATCTCCACTAACATAACTGTTGAAATCTATATTACCTGTTGCATCAATGTGAGCAAGGTAAACACGACGTGTTGCTGTTGATGTTTCTGTAGCATGATAACTGACATAACATCCACCATCATCTTGAACTCGTAAAGGACTTGAACAATAACTTCCCGGCATGTAATCATAGTAAGATGAGCGAATTGCAACAGGAGGAATTAGAACACTGTAGTCAATTCTTTCTCCGGTAATAACTCTTCCTGATGGCTTACCGGCTGGAATTGCAACTTTATTCTGTAAAATTACTTCTGCCATAAGTGTAAAAATTGTTATTAGAATTATAAGAGTGAGGGAAAACTTTTTCATAAATATCTCCATAAATAGTAAAAAAATGTGAGTTTTAAAAAATTATATAAATTGAAGATGCTAAACATAAAATGTATATAAAAGTAAGAGAATGAGTAAAAAATCAAAAAGACGGCGAACCGTCTTTTTGAAAAGTAATTTATCTGAAATTATTTAAGCATAAGCGCTTTTGAAACTGCAGAATCGTTTTTAGTATTTACTTTAAAGAAATAAACACCTGTAGCTGCTTTATTTCCAGCACTATCATCACCATTCCAAATGATTGTTTGTGGTGTTGATGTTTGGTATTCATTAACAAGAGTTTTTACTAATTCACCTTTTACATTGTAAACGCTTACATTTACGTTTCCAGCTTGTGAAGGAGTATAACTAACTGCTGTTGTAGGATTAAATGGATTAGGGAAAGTATTGATAGAAAGAGATGTATTTGCATTAGCAACATTTGAATCTACATCACCTGCACCTGGTAAAGCAACAAATTCATGTTCAAATTGAACTGCCATGTATTTTACATCACCACCAATATCTTGACCATTTCCTTGAATGAAAGATCCAAAACTATTGTCATCATAGAACATAAGATGAACAATACTATTATTTTCATCAACTCTTTCAATAACATCGCCTGGATAAACATAACATGGTTTTACACCATCTAATTCTGGAAAATAATTCTCATCATCAGATTTTGAATTCATAAACATTGGAGCACTCCAATGGTCACCATTGTCTGTTGAATATGAAATAGCGATTTCAGCAATTTCATTCCAATCTTCATAGTCCGGATCTCCACCTTCAGCAAAATATTTATTTTTAAGACCATCTTGCCATACAGCAATCATTAATTCATCGTCCTTGTTACCAACAACTTTGAATGAATTTTCATGGAAAGCAACATCATAAGCTTGCCACCAAATTGGCCAGCCATCAACAGGAGAAACAAAACCATCATCATCATATTCATCGACAACACCATCTTCATCTAAATCCCAAGGAAGCATTGCTTGTTGATCATTAGGATTAGCACTTTGTGGATACAAGTCATTTATTTGAAATTCTTGTGTATCAAAATCAAAGATAAAGCTTTTAACATAATCATTATAAATATGAACAAATGAAGAAGCAGGATCATCCGGATCAACATAAAGAAGAATTTGTGAACCTATAAGATGTACTCTACCAATTGAATCGAAAAATGCATTTGGATGTGAACAAAGTGCACCATGATCAAAATAGACATCTTCAGCAGGGGTACCTTCACTGTTAGTAAGCCAACGTGTTCCATCTTCATTAAGAGGATTATCTACATAGAAACCTGAAGGAGTACGAGCAGTTTCCCAAATTCTTCCTGAACCATCGTCTTCACACCAGTTCTCATTATAGAAACATACTAACTCATCAATATCATCTGGATCATCATCTGCATTAATTGATAAAAAGCCGAAAATAGCAATTTTACCATCATCAGAAACAGCAATACCTTTTTGCATACGTCCCCAATAAGGTTCATCTTTATTATAACCATCAAGTTCTGGTACAGTTACATAATGCCAATCAAGATTTGGGAAATTCCCTGCTTCAATATCAGCAGTTGTAAAATCAGCCCAAGTAATCAAAACGTTTTCTGATGCACTACCAGCTGAGCCATGTGATGCAAAATTATTACCTTCAACATAAATTCTTCTTTTTCCATCAGTTTCAAATGTTGGTCCTTTTACAACATAAACTTGAGGCCAGATAAATTCATCATCTTCAAATTCAAGAGTTCCTTGTTGAAATAAAGAATAGTTATCTATAATAGCAAAAGGTGCTGCAAGAAGTCCAGGACCTGGAAGAAAATGATATTGATCATATACAAAGCCAATGTCATAATGAGTATCTTCGTTAAAATCAACATGCCATGCAACCATTGGGTCATTTGTAACTGGATCTAAATCAAGACCCGGATAACCTTCGCGGATATCATTAGTATTACAATAGCTATTAAAATCAATATTACCAACTCCGTCAATATGTGCAAGATAAACACGACGAGTTGCTGTAGAAGTTTCAGTTGAGTGATATGCAAGATAAGCACCAAGTACATTACCTGTTTCATCAGTTTGAATTTGAAGAGGAAGGGAACAATAACTTCCTGGCATATAATCGTAATAACTTGAACGAATAGTTACAGGTGGAACAACTACAGTTAAATCACCTGGTGCTCTTGTTTGAGCAATATTACCTGATGGGTTTCCGGTAGGAATATATTCCTTACCTGCTTTCTCCATAACTTCCGCCATTAAACCTGAGACTAATAACACTAAAAGTGTTACAACTAGAAATCTTTTCATCATTACCTCCAATGATTTTTTTTAATTGTCTTTTCACTTAACTATTTTTTGTTAAGAATTTAAATCTAAAATTTAAATTAATGCTGTCAACAAATAATATAATGAATAATATCTACTATTTTCATTATCAGCATTAATTGACTTATTTATAATGCAAAAGGAAGTGCTAACAACTTAGCACTTCCTAATTTGCAAAGTTAAAATGACATTTTTAAGGATACTCTATGGGCAGCTGTAAAAATACTTTCTTGTAAATATCCCATAGTTGAATATGAATAATCCGCATTAAAAATAGCGAATGTTGTAGGTACTACCCAACCAAGTCCAAAACTTGGTAATAATTTACTTTCACTTGTAGTGGTATTTATTTTACTTCCTGCACGAATGAAAAAAGTAGAAACTTTATACTCTAAACCTACTTGAAATACTTCTTCTCTATCAACGCAATTATCAATTTGAAAAGAACCAATAAGATAATCATTATCGACTCTATACAAATCAGCGGAGATACCGAAGGAGAAATTCATAGGAATCTTAAAGTCAATTTCTTCTCTATCTTCATCAATTAAACCGTCATTGTCATTATCTAATAAATCAAATGGATCTTCATCAATTTTTCCATCATCATCACTATCAACTTCATATTTTAAGTTTGGACCATAATTCCTTAATGCCATACCGATTGTTATGTTTTTCCAACCAGTGTTGTATAAAGTACCAAGATCAAAACTAAAACCGTTTACAGCATATTCGTCAAGTGACTCTCTAATATACTTTCCAGTAAAGCCAAAAGAGAACTTATCTGTAAATTCGTTTGAATATGTAAGACCAGCTGCTAAATCATATACATAAAATTCTTTACCTGTAAAACCGAATTTTTCCTCTGTAGTTTCTTTTAATGCCGGCATATGTAAAAGAGAACCACTAAAACCAATTGCACCATAATCGGTGTACATTGAAAAAGCAAAGAAATCATGCATAATCTCAGCCACATATTGTGTATGAGAAAATAATGCTTGAGATTCAGTCTTCAGTGCAAGCCCAGCTGGATTCCAATATACAGAAGAAATATCATCTGATATAGCTGTATAAGCTTCACCCATACCAATAGCTCTGGCATCAATACCCAATTTAAGAAATTGAACACCTGCAGTTCCAACTTTTGGATACATTTCTGATAGAAGTATTACAGGAATACAGATAATTAAGGCCGTAATAATAATTAATTTTTTCACTATTCCTCCCTTATTATCTAATAATTACAAACTTACCGACTTTAATATCGCCGTTATCGTTGTTTTCTACTGAAAATAAATAAAGACCACTAACTACAATTTGATTGTATTTAGAAAGAAGATCCCAAGAATGAATACCGGAAGATGTCATACCAAATTGTGCGGCCTTACTTGGACTAATAACATCATCGCTATATGAACCATTGTGTTCTATTTCGTCAACAAGATCACCAGCTAACGTATATATTCTAATCGTACAATCTTCAGGTAAATTTACAAACCAAATTCTTCTACTTTTATCACCCTTTGTGTCATTTTCTCTTTTTCCATCGAAATCAGAAAGACTTTTGTAAGGGTTTGGAACAACATAAATATTGTCCATACTTTGATCAGATTTAGGACCAGGGAATAGTACTTTCATATTTGCAGACTCATCTCTTCCTGATTCCTGAGGACCAAGAGAACGAGAAGGCATTCCACGATCAAAAGCTGTAACAGCAACATATAATTCTACACCTTTTTGAGGGTAGAAAATCGTTTCATTATAATATCTACGAGCTTTTCTTGATTTATCAGTATCGGAATCTCCAATCTTGTTTTGTCCTAAGTGACCGTAAATTGGAATCAACTTTTGTAGTGAATTTCCAGCATGCTCATCATCACCAATAAGACCAAAATAAACATCAGCATCAATATTTTCATTTTTAAAAATCAATGATCCATTTTCAAATACTGTATAATTATCATTCCATGTAGGTGGTTTTGTTCCAATATTAGATGCTCCTGTTTCTAAAGATTCAAAATAATCAGAATAAGATTGAATCAAGTTAGCATCATCAAGTGTATTAAAAATTGGTTCACCATAAACTACATCATCAATAGCATAAGGAACTAATTCATAATATTTATTAAAATGATAGTATAAAGTGTCTGCATCAGTAGCCAATAATTGATTTCCATCACTATCGTATCTAATTGGCAGTCCTTCATCTCTTCCGAGTTCTCCACCGTAATCAGCAAAATTTGCATCTTCATTGTCTATAACAATATCGTAATCTAACAAATCTTGTTCAGTGTCAATTTTATCATATTTTGCAGATGGTTGCCAATATTCATTAGATCCTTTTCCTGATCTAAAATAAACAGCATATCCTTGAAAATCATGATTTAATCGATGTGCAGTCCAAGGGTCAATAAGAGCATTTCTATTATCCCATGAGTCGTCTTTATAATTATCTGGATAATTATTCCAGATATCAGTTTTCCAATCCTCGCCAGACCAGAAATTTTCATGACTTGGCAAATTTGAATTTGCACCTTGCCAGCCAACGACTTCAGCATCAACAGTCATCTTATCAATAAAGAATTCAGATCTATTATCCCAGAAGACATTAATTTCATCTCCAGAAGCATCCATTTTAGCATACATACCTGGAATTTCAGGAGGTTCAGGTGGATTATAATGTGAAACAAGGTCTGGAAGAATTACTTCTTGAAGTCCTTGAGGCTGACCATAAACCTTCATAGCCCAAGTAGATGTAGCTTTTAAATCCTCTAAGTTTTCTCCAGGGAACATAGCAATAATGATTTTCATAGTTTTTTTAGGTGCAAGATTCCATGTTGAATCTCCAGGGGCTGTTAAACCTTGTTGATCACCGTAAAATGCAAATAAAAATCTTGTATCTGCTGCTTCATCTTGAAGTTCAACATCTTTCAACGAAACATAATCATCACCACTTCGTGGATTTTTACCAGATAAAAGTGCATATTTTTCATTGAAAATTCCTGCACTTGTTCCTTTATAAGGATCCTTATCGTCAGGACCTTTACCACGATTCCAATACCAACAAGCAAAATCCATTTCATCAGGATTTGGAGAACATACGCGAACACCAATTAGCCCGTTTGTTAAACCATTATCTTTGTCTTCATCATAGGTATAGGCAAATTCAAATCCTTTACCTTTAACATAACCACTCAAATCATCAAGTGATCGTTTATCGCCATCCCATGATTGTGGACCAACATCCGCATCAATATATACTCCCATTGCACAATCAAAAAGAGTATCAACTGCATTCATATTAGTTATATTAAATTCAATATATACTAAATTTTTAATATATTCATAACTCCACTGATATGACATCTGACGTACTCTAATATTTAAAGGATGATGATCGAAAGATCCTTTAGAACTTCCCCAATCTCTTTCACCAGAGGTACCAAAGGGACTATAATCATAATAATAGCCAATGAAATCTTGTTCAGAAACAGGATAACCGTCTTCATCTACAAGACCATCTGTATCATCATCTAACGGACGAGAAAATGTGAAATTACCATCATCTGTATTTCCACTCAGATCTACAAAACCGAGAGGAAACCATAAGTCACTATTACTTTCAATAGCTTCCATTGCTTTAATAGGATCAATGTCTGGATCAGAAAGTTTTCTTCCACTAAAAATACCTAATCCGTCTGGTAATTCATCAGCTAACCTGAAAGGAAAACCATAACCAACTGGATCTTCATCAATTTTGCCATCACCATCATCATCAACACCTTTTCTATGGTTTCTAATAGATGTGGTTACAACATTATCAGTTGAATTATAAATTCCATATTTAGATCCAATTGCTGATGTTTCGAGAGGATTAAATGCAGGTAAAAATTCATATTGATCTGCATCTCCATCAAAACCAACAGATGTAAGTGTATCTACAACTACCGTTAAAGCTGGATTCCATAATTCGTCAGTATCAGTAATCGTTTCTGACATGTTTTTGTCTTTCCAATAAAGTAATTTACCGGATTCATTACGTCTTTTCTTTTTAGCACCAAACCAAAGTGCTCCTTGATAAAGATAATCAATACCACTACCACCAGGATATTCAAGAGATGGAAACTGAGGAACAGCATCATCGCCAGAACCAAAGAACCCAAAGTTACTGACTCTTAACCAGATGTTACCAACATTATGATAATAATCTAAGTCTAATTTTTTCGAGCCTGTACTCGGTTCAGCTTTCATCGAATATAACATCCCGGTAACCATAAAACATAGTAAAAAGGACAACAATATCCGTCGTTGGAATATTTTCATAGAAATATCCTCCAATATATCTTTTTTTTTAATTTTAATCTCTATTCATCATTAATAAATCATTTATTAAAGAATTTTAGTTATCGAGTTTAAATACGTATGGAAATTTAACCCATACAGCAACAGGTTTTCCATTATTTTGTGCAGGTTGATATTCCCATTGTTTCACAGCTTTTATAGCCGCTTCATCAAGTCCACCCGGACCTGCTTGCAATGATTTCAATACTTTTACTTCTCTGACTTTACCACTTTTAAGTACTTCTACTTTTAAGAAAACAGAACCTTGAATACCAAGTTTTTTAAATCTAGATGGATATTCTGCTCGAACTTGTTTAATTGGTACAGGACCTACTTCGTAAGGAACGAAATCCGGAGTTTTGTCTTCTCCAGACGATGGAGCTTCTACGAGTACTTTTTCTAAAGTTGTTTTATTAATGGTTTTAATAATAACAATATCTTCATCATCTTCGTCATCTTCGTCATCAAAATCCAATTCAAGTTCAATTTCCGGTTTAGCTATTTGCTCCGGTGGCTTTACAATTTCTCTATCTTCAGGTGGAATATATTCCGCTTCTAATTCGACTATTTCCTTCCTCTCATAAGGCTTCACATCTAACTTAGGTGAGACAAGAAAAGCAAATAACAACAATAATATTGCTAAACTCATTGACTTTTCATAATAGCCACCAGCAATATCTTTCCAATCAGTTATCTTTATTTTCATAAATTCCTACCTTTTAAGTTTAGCTTCAAAAGAGACACGAAGAGCATCAGCTTCTCTCAATTGATTCATAACATCAGCCATAACGCCATAATTTGTTTTTTCATCAGTTCTAAAGCAACTAATTAAATTAAAGTCTGCAGCTTTTTTCTGATACATTTTTACCATAACATCAGGAATCGAGCATTTGTAATCATCAATCGAAACAGTTCCATTTCTATCAACATATATAGTTGCCGAGTGTTTTCTTTGGATCTTCTCTATTGCTTCTGCTTTAGGCATTGTAACGTCTAATCCTTGTTCTTTTACAAAAACAGTTGATACCATAAAAAAAAGCAATAGTAGAAATGAGATATCGGACATAGATGCAGTTGGTATTCCAGCCACAAGCTTATTTTGTTTTACTATTTTTGCCATATCTCTCTCCTAATTTGTTGACAACGAGATCTTTTCAGCTCCAGCTAATTGGAGTTTATCAAGAACTTGCACCATATATTTATAATTACTCCTTCTGTCTGTTTTGATAACAATAACTTCATCAGGATTTTCAGTAATTATTTTTTTAATCTCAGCTTCTAAATACCTTATATCAATATCCTTTCCATTAATCTTCAAAGAACCATCAGCTAAAACATAGATTTTTGATAAATTTTCCTTATCAATTCTAGCTTTTTTAGCAGACTCACCTTTGGAAGCAGGTGGTAACATAATACCTAAACCTTTCTTAATATCGAATGTAGTTGTTGACAGGAAAAAAACCAAAAGCAAGAAGGATATATCAGACATTGAAGCAGTCGGAATTCCCATCATTTCTCGTTTTTTTCTGTGTTTTATCATTTTATTTTCCCCTATTTTTTATAAACTAAGGTTTCAATAAGTTTTTCTGAACCTCTTTGCATATCAATGACCATACCATCGACCATTGACATAAAAATATTATTAAAAAACTGAACCGGGATAGCAATCGCTAAACCTGCAGCGGAAGTAATAAGAGCAACCTTAATACCATCAGCAACAATTGTAGGGTCAACTTCTCCCGCTTTTGCAATAGCATCAAAAGCTTCAATCATACCAACAAGTGTACCAAAGAAACCAAACATTGGTGCCAGACTAATAGTTGTACTGAGAGCAACAAAACCTTTTTCAAGAAAAGCCATTTCAAGAACAGCGGCATTTTCAATTGATTTTTCGACAGCTTCAACACTATGGTTAGCTTTTTGCAAACCAATTCGGATAATTGTAGCAACCGGACCTCTCGTTTTTGCACAAATTTCTGATGCTTTTTCGTATTCTCCGCTTTCAATAATAGGAACAATCTTATCCAAGAAATCGTTTAAGTTGATCTTTGCATAAAATAAAGCAACTATTTTCCAAATAACAGTAGCAATTGCCCATATTAAAAGAACCAACATTGGCCACATTGAGAATCCACCTTTAATGAAAAGTTCAACAAGTCCACTACCAACTAATTTTCTTGCTAAAGTTTCCATTGTTCCCATATCAGGAACAGTTTCAAATTCTTGTACGGTTTCTTCTTTTACAGTTTCGGTTTGTGTTACATTTTCTTGTGCTACAACTTCATTTGGGTTTGCAACTTCCTCAGTTTCCTGAGCAAAAAGCATAGTTCCAAACATTAATTGAATTAAAAGCAACCCTATGAGGGTGATAATTCCTTTCTTTTTCATTCCTTTATCCTCCAATATTATATTTTTTTACCAATTGTAAGAAACTCCAAGTTTCATTGTTCTTCCTTCGCCTACATTTGATGGATTGTGCCAAGCATTTTTATACATAAATTGTTGTTCAGCTGAAATTTCATCAAAATCATCTCCATTAATTTGACCACCGGCAAAATAAGGGTCTCCGGTGATTGAATAAATGAAGTCATAATTTGTAGCATTAAAAAGGTTTTGTATATCATAATAAACTTTTAAATTAGATTTTTCACCTAAAGATATTTTTTTTGAGATTTTCATGCTTGCAAGTTGAGTCCAAGGATATCTTGAATCATAACGTTCCTTAGCAGTTCCTTCATTTGTAGCAGCTGTATAAGGAACTCCAGATGTAATACTATAGACAAAGTTTGCAGAAAAATCACCAAATTTACCAAAGTATGGAAGATAGATTTCTGTAAAAGGTACTTTGAAATCTTCGTCTTTGGTAACTAAAAATTGTAAATTTAAACTAGCAGACTGTCTAATATCCCAAGGAAGATAGAATTCTCTAAGATTTTCATCTGATGCAAAACTTATACCTTCATTGTTGCCTAAAGCCCAAGCAAGTGAATATGAAGCAGTTCCGCCAATGTAGTTGCTAACTCTTTTGGAAAGATTCATATCTAATCCTTTTGCACTACCATAATCTCTTGAGACATATTGCCAGTATTTTGTTTGAGATTCACCATGCAGCTCAACTTCTTCAATACTTGGATAATTGTAAATATTCTTATAATATGCAGTAACATCTAAGACATAATAGTCACCAATTTGATGCTGTAATCCAACTTCATAAGTCACGGTTATTTGTGGTTCTAAAGTAGCATTACCAACAATAATAGCATTATCGCTTGTGATTGCATCTTCAGGTTTTTTTGAAGTAAAAATGTATTGCATCTGTGGTAATTGATTTTGATAATTGTAAACAAAGTTAATTTGGTCACGTTCTGATATTGGATGAGAAATACTCAATCTTGGAGAGAGCATAACCTGCCATCTATCACTTTCATCAAAGGCGAGTGAAGAGTAAGAACCGTCTGGATTTGCAATATCATAACTTTCACCAAGATACCATGCATCAACTCTAAGACCTGCATTTACAATCATTCCCTCAAATCTCATTTCATCTTGTAGGTAATATGCAAATTGCCATGGGTCCGCTTTATACCCGTCTTTATCGCCTGCAGCAGAATAAGCTGCATTAAGATAAACATCTGGTTTATAGAAAGATACAAAAAGTTCTTCATCATTTAAATAGCTGACTTTCATACTGTCTCTTGAACTATTTTCATAATAATACATTTTATATTCAATATCGCCATTATCATTTGTTACATACAAGGAATCAATAATGTTTTCAGTCTCTGGAATACTTGATTCTAAATATTCATTCCATCTAGGAATTCTAATTTGCCATTGATCAACAGTTTGATCTTTTTTAATATGATGTTTGATAATTTCAAAACCTGTTTTGAATCCGTGAGTTTCATTAGGTTGATACTCAAGATCAGTTCTCATACTCAAGTTTTCTGTTACATCATCAACTAATCTATTATAGATTGTACCCGGAGTTGTAAATGGAACATATGTTGTAACATCAGTTCCTTGAGAGCTATATTGCCAAAATGTAGAAGGGAAATAACCAGTATCAACAACACCGTCATCGTCTTCATCAATTCCAGTAAATCCATATTTTAAATTTTCAGGATCATAATTTTCTGGATTACTAACAAAATATTCATCTTCGGAAATTCCATTAGGACCGGATTTAGATTCTTTTCTAAAGTAATTCATTTTAACTTTTAAGTTTGTTTTTGTATCAAAATTTATTTCATAAGTTCCTACATATTGAGAATTCAAGGTTTCCGTCTCAATAAAAGTATCTAATGAATATCTCCAATTATATAGAAATGGATTACTTTTGCTAAGATTCCCTCTGTAAGCAAATGTAAGATTCTGTAAACTTGAAAGCTTATATTTTGTTTTTAAATTCCAATTATAATCATTATAATTTCTGTTTCCAATGTCAAATCCTGCAAAATCATCTCTGTTTTCATATGGGTCATTTTTTTCGTATAAGGTATTCACAAGAATATCTCTACCTTCAAATTTAAAATCTGCAACTGGATCACTTACATAATAATCTTTGTATCTACCATCATGCCACGAAGCAGCACCATTAATATAAAAAGAAAATTTATCTCTTAATCCAAATGCACTGCCAAGAACAGGACCTCCAAGACCAAATTTAACAATGTCTTGATTTGTTCCATCAGTAAATAGATGATCTGAGCTTGCTTCAACTTTTCCTTGATATTTGTCACTACCACTTTTGGTAACAATATTTACCATTCCTGATTGAGCATTACCATACTCAGCAGTTAACCCACCAGTCATAACACTCATGTCGGCGATAGCATCCATATCCACTTCCATAGCTTTACCACCATCAACAGGATCACTTACACTCATGCCATCGACAGTATAAGCTGTCTCATTTGCACGTCCACCACGAACATAAATTTCACCACCAATAACATTAACACCTGCTTGCATATTGAGTACATCATCAATATCTTCAACTGCAATATCTTCGATAGTATCGGAAGTAACTGTCCGAATTGATGAAGATTGTCCTTTTTTTACAAGTTCTTCTTTCTGCTCAACAACAACAAATTCTGCCATTTCAAGTGCAGTTTGTTCAATAGTTGCGTTGAGAGTAGTTGTTTGGTCAGCTACAATTACAACACCTGTCACTTTTTTGGGAGCATATCCCATAAGTTGAACAAGAACATCGTAAGTTCCTGCTGGAATGTTAATAATAAAATAGGATCCATTTTCCTTAGTTTCTGCACCTATAGATGTTCCATCTAAGATAACAGAAGCATAGGCTACAGGAGCCTTACTGTCCACATCTTTTACTTTACCGGCGAGTTTACCGGTTGTTCCTGCAAACAACGAAAAACTGCCAAAAAGCATAAGTACCAAGAGAATTAAAACGTTATTACGCATTAAATCATCCTCCCCTTTTATTGTTTTTTTTATATTTATTTCTCGCAAAAACATTATTACGAAATATTGATGTCAAATCATTTTTTTAATATAGAATCAAATTCTATACATATTGGTTAAATTTCAATGAAGACCGCATGAATTTTAAAATAATAAGTAAACAACGTTCATACTAAGCATAATGTGTAAACATGTTTGACAAAACATAGAATCTATTCTACAGATTGTTGAGAATATAAAAATACAGATTCTGTCAATAAAAAAATTTCATCTTGTACACAAGAAATCGACTTTATGTACGTAGTTGACAATATTTACAGATAATAAATTACTATTATATTTTTTTTAAAATTCAAGAAATACTTTTTCTCTTTTTTCTGTAAATTCGATTTTTCCAATAAGAATACCGTCTGTTGCTTGAATAATTTCATTTGCACTGTGCAAATCTGTCACAATGATGAAACCTATTCCCATATTGAAAGCTCTAAACATTTCATATTTATTAACACCTCCTTCTTTTTCCATAAATTGAAAAACAGGAGGAATTTCCCATTTTGTACAATCAATTTTGGCGATTAGATTCTCCGGCATAACTCTTTTTAGATTTCCGGGAATTCCTCCGCCAGTAATATGTGCCATACCATGAATAAATTCGGGTTTTGCCCATTTTTTTAATTCTTGATAATATGAACGATGAACTGATAGTAAAATATCACCAATAGTAATATTACCTCCCGGTAGATTGTCAGAAACTTTCATCTTAAGTTTTTCAAAAAAGATTTTCCTTGCAAGAGAATATCCATTTGTATGAAGTCCGGTAGAAGGAAAGCCAACAACAACATCACCTTCACGAATATCTTGACCAGTAATTACATTATCTTTTTCAACTAATCCAACAATTGTTCCCGCCAAATCAAAATCATCTTCCGAATAAATTCCCGGCATCTCCGCCATCTCGCCACCAATTAATGCCATCTCATTTTCGATACAAGCTTTCGCAAAACCTGAAATCAAAGACTCAATAATTTCAGGATTAAGTTTACCTACGCCGATATAATCAAGGAAATATTGAGGATGTGCACCTTGAACAAAAATATCATTCACACAATGATTTACGAGATCTTGACCGACAGTATTAAACCTGCCAACCATATTAGCTACAATTAGTTTCGTACCAACGCCGTCAGCACTTGAAACAAGAATGGGTTTTTTCCATTTCTCCAAATCAAGTTCATATAATCCGCCAAAACTACCAATTTCCGTGAGAACATTTTTGTTAAATGTTTTTCTTACTATTGGTTTGATTTTCGTCACTGCTTTTTCGCCGGCATCAATATTGACACCGGAATTTTTATATGATAATATCTCTGTCATAATTTATCCTTAAAAATTTAGTCAAAAAAGACCATCTCTTTAATTAACTTTTTCCTATTTTCAATTTTTTGTAAATCTACTTTTTTTAATGAATCCAAACTAAAAGATTCAATGCAAAAAGATGCTGTTATTGTTCCATAAATCATTGCTTGTTTGAGGTTTGAAAGATTCATTTTATTCTTTTCTGCGAGAAATCCCATAAATCCTCCAGCAAAACTATCGCCTGCTCCGGTAGGGTCAATCACCTTCTTTACTGGAAAAATTGGAGAAAAAAACAAATTATTCTTTTGCATTACAATTGATCCATATTCTCCTCTTTTTAAGACAATGTATTCAACACCTTGCTCAAAAATAAAATTAGCCGATTTATAAATATTTTCCTCATTGGTAAGCATTTTAATTTCATCTTCATTAATAAAAAGAATATTGACTTTTCGTATAACTTCCATCAAAGATTTCTTTTTACTTGTTATCCAAAAATTCATAGTATCACAAGCAACTATTTCAGGTGCTTCCATTTGTTCAAGTACTTTTAATTGAAGTTCTGGATCTATATTTCCTAAGAAAAGATATTTTGCTTTCCGATATTTTTCTGGAATTTTGGGATCAAAATCAGCAAAAACATTTAATTGTGTGTCTAATGTCTCAGCCTTATTTAAATCATTATATTCCCCAATCCATCGAAAAGTTTTACCTTGAACTTGTTCTACACCAGTAAGATCAACATTGTGTTTTTGTAGCATTTCAAGATGTTCAGCTGGAAAATCGTTTCCAATTACACCTACGATACCGACATTTGTAAAATTTGATGCAGCAATTGAGGCATAACAAGTCGAGCCTCCGAGAACATTATCAACTTTGCCAAAAGGTGTTTTCACAGAATCAATTGCCATTGAACCAACTATAATAAGACTCATTTCACTATCTCCTCTGTTTGATTATTTATATCACTTTCACCGAGAATAGATTTTAGAAATTTACTATCACCGGAGGATTTGGCAAATTTCATAAAAAGAATTACCAAAACCAACAAAATTATTTTTGAAATCAATGAAGTCCAGTGCTTCAATCCGAGAGATTTACGCTCAATCATTCTTCGTTTAATTTCTTCAGTAAAATCACTCATTTAATGAATCAAACTCTTTAATCCGGTAGTAAATCTTTTTACACCTTCTTCAATGTTTTTTACACTATTGGCATAAGAAAATCTTACATATTTATCTACACCAAAAGCCAAGCCGGGAACAAGAGCAATATGAAATTCCTCAAGTAGATATTCACAAAGTTCCACAGAATTATGGATATTTTTTTTATTATTCAATAAATAGAATTCAATATTTGGCATAGCATAAAAAGCACCTTTCGGTGGATAACATTTCACATTTGGAATTGCATTCAATTCTTTAACAAGATAATTTCTTCTTTTCTCAAATTCTTGTCTCATCTTTTCAACTGAGCCATCATCTTCTGATAGAGCAACGACAGCAGCTTTTTGAGTAATAGAATTTACACATGAAGTTGTATGACTTTGAATTCTGCTTGCTCGTTTAATAATATCAATTGGACCGGCAGCATAGCCAAGTCGCCAACCTGTCATAGCAAAAGCTTTGGAAACGCCATTAATTACAATCGTAATTGCTTTAATTTCCTCTGATATTGAAGCTATCGAAAAATGTTTTTCTCCATCATAAATTAATTTTTCATAAATCTCATCTGCAACAATTAGAATATTATATTTTAAACAAACATTTGCAATTGCTTCCAGTTCTTTCTTTGTATAAACTGTCCCTGTTGGATTATTTGGAGAATTTAAAATGATTGCTTTCGGATTACTGTTTGTAAGAATAGCGTCTTCTAATTGAGTTGCAGATATTTTAAAATCGGTGCTTTCATCTGTAGGTAGAAAAATTGGAATTGCATCAAGCATTTCAACTTGCGAAGGATAGCTAACCCAACAAGGTGTTGCAATTAAAACTTCATCGCGAGGATCGCAAACAGACATAAGAACATTAAAAATAGAAGCTTTTGCTCCTGGAGAAACTAAAATGTTCTCCTCTTTATAATCAAGACAGTTCTCTTTTTTCAATTTCTTACAAATAACCGTACGTAATTCCAAGATCCCTCGATTATCTGTATATCTCGTAAAATTATCATTTATAGCTTTTATACCGGCTTCTTTAATATATTCCGGAGTAGGAAAATCCGGTTCACCAACTCCAAAATTTATAACATCAATTCCATTTGCTTGCATTATCTTTGCTTTTGAAGAAACTGCTAAGGTTGGTGATGCTTTTATAGCTTTTGCTCTATTTGAAAT
The DNA here is from genome assembly GCA_029934195.1 of Candidatus Cloacimonadota bacterium. Taxonomy (GTDB): domain Bacteria; phylum Cloacimonadota; class Cloacimonadia; order Cloacimonadales; family JAOZMQ01; genus JAOZMQ01. Next base: position 18,057 of record JAOZMQ010000008.1, read on the forward strand.
TTTAATTGCCATAATTACCTCTGATTCTTTTTATTTGATTTATTGAGACAAGAGTAAAACAAGTGCAGTTGTATTCACTATATCATCTACAGAACAACCTCTTGAAAGATCACAAACAGGAGCTGACAAGCCTTGAATAACTGGTCCGATAGCTTCTGCTTTTGCCATTCTTTCTACAAGTTTGTATCCAATATTTCCAGCTTGAAGATCCGGAAAAATTAAAACATTTGCACGACCGGCAACTTTACTACCCGGAGCTTTAGAAGCACCAATAGCCGGAATGATCGCTGCATCTGCTTGCATTTCTCCATCAAGTTCAAAATCTATTCCACGAGATTCCAATATTTTTCTTGCTTCCACAACTTTATCCACTAATTCATGCTTTGCACTTCCTTTTGTTGAAAATGATAGAAGAGCTACTTTTGGTTCATCACCAATCAAAGAACGCCGTGTTTTTGCAGTACTGATAGCAATATCTGCCAATTGTAATGCTGTGGGATTTGGTACAACTGCACAATCAGAGAAAAGGAATATTTTATCTTCTCCAAGAAAATCCGGTACTACCATAATAAAAGAACTGGAAACAGTTTTTAGTCCGGCACGTACTCCAATTACTTGTAACGCAGCTTTTAAAACATCTCCGGTTGTATTTGCAGCACCGGCAACCATTCCATTAACTTTTTTAAATTTCACCAATAAAGCACCGAAAAATAATGGTTGTCTGATAATTTTTGCAGCTTCTTCATGAGTGATTCCTTTCTTTTTTCTCTTCTCATAAAAGAAATCTTCCATTTCAGAAATTTCATTGTAATTGTTAGGATCAATAAATTCTGCATCATCAAGGCAGATATTTTTTTCATCTGCTTTTGCTTTAATTTCTTTTTCTATCCCCACGAGTACTACATTTGCCAAACTTTGTTTAAGAATGATTTGAGCAGCTTCCAATACTCTTATATCGTGTGTTTCAGGCAAAACAACTTTGCCTTTAAGTAATTTTGCTTTTGCTTTAAATTCATTAATAACATTCATAATTTATTCCTTATTTTTTTTGATTATCACCTTCGACAACTATTTTTGCTAAATCTGCAACTTTTAAAAATAATTTTCTGATATTATTTAAGAGGGCATATCTATTTGCACGGATATTTTTTTCTTCAACATTCACGAGAACATCATCAAAAAATTTATCGATAAATGCACTGTAACTAACAAGAGAATTCATTACTGTAACATAATCTTTTTCAGCCAAAGAAGTTTTTAAAATAATACTTAGTTTTTCATATTCTTCATATAATTCAATCTCTGCATTTTCCTTCAACAGTGATTTTTCAAATGGTAAAATATTCTTTTCTTTTGAGATTATATTAGAAACTCGTTTGAATCCAAGAACTAATTTAACAAAACTTTCTTGGCTTTTAAATTCTCTCAAATCTTGTGCACGTTTTAATAAATCCGGTAAACTGCTATACATTATATAGGTCACACTTTCAATTATATCATAATCAATATTTTTTTGTTGAAGTAACCAATTGACTCTCTGTTTAAAAAAGTCGATAGCAATTTGCTCATTTTTTCGATTTCCAAGTTTTATTTCGAGAAGATCAAACGAAAAAGAAATTAGAGTAAAGATGTCAATTTCAAAGACAAATTTATCAATTATCTGTACCACTCCATTGGCAGCTCTTCTCAAAGCAAATGGATCATTTGAACCTGTTGGAATTAATCCGGCTCCGATAATACCACAAACCGTATCAAGTTTATCGGCAAAAGCAACAATAGCTCCTTCCATGCTTTCAGGCAAAGAATCATTTTGACCTCGAGGCATATAATGCTCGTAGATAGCTGTAGCAACTTGTGTTGGCTCGCCAGACTTCAAAGCATAATTCATCCCGATATATCCCTGAAGTTTAGTAAATTCTTTCTCTCCTAACATCAGTGAAACCAAATCAGCTTTACAAAGTTCCGCTGCTCGTATTGCTCTATTCTTTATAGAATCATCTATTTTAAGTAAGAATGATATTTTTTTAGTAATTTTTATGATTCTCTCTGTTTTCTCCAAAAGCGAACCAAGTTTTGCTTGAAATGTAACTTCAGATAATTTTGGAATAAAGGATTCTAAAGAATGTTTTGTATCTTCTTTGTAATAAAATTCAGCGTCTTCTAATCTTGCTTTAACAACTTTTTCATTTCCTAATTTAATGATATTTTTATATTCAGGATTTCCATTTGAGATAAAAACAAATTTATTTTGCAATTTCCCTTTGCTATCAATAACTGCAAAATACATTTGATTTTGGGTTAAAGTTGAGATAATTATTTTTTCAGGAAGATCAAGATATTTCTCATTATATTCAGCAACGACTGCTGTTGGAAATTCTACAATATCGGTAACAATATCCAATAATCGTGAATCTTCAAGAATATGTAAATCTGTTCCTTTTAACACTGTATTTAATTGTCGAGAAATTTCAGATTTCCGTTCATTTCTATCCGCAACAACAAATGCTTCTTTCAACGAATCTTCATATTTATCAATTGAATTAATTTCTACTTGATATGGAATTTTCACAAACCTATTTCCATAAGTTACCAAATCACTTTTGATAGTTTCATAGGAAAATTCTAAAAGTTTATTACCCCACAAAGCAAGTATCCATCTTATTGGACGTGCAAACGTGAGAGTTTTACTATTCCATTTCATAGATTTCGGGAAAGTGATTTTTTTTATCGCATTGATAGTAATTTGAGGTAATAATTCTTCTGTACTCTTTCCCAAAATTTCAACTTGAACTGCGAGATATTCACCCTTTGGAGTTTCCTTAATATAGATATTCTCTTTAGAAGCTTTTGCTCCTCGAAGAAACCCCAATCCTGCTTTACTTAATTCACCTTCTTCTGTATAGGCAACACGTTTTGCAGGTCCTACTTTATTGATGATCTCATCGTTTTGTTTTGATTGCAAACCTAATATTTTTATTGCAATTCTTCGTGGGGTACTGAATATTTTTATAGTTGTGTATGACAATTTTAATTTTTTTAATTCTTCAACAAATATCTTACGGAGTGTGTTGATTGCTCCATTAATATAACCAACTGGAATTTCTTCCATACCGAGTTCAAATAAAAAATCTCTGCTTTCCAATTTTCCCCCTGAGGATAGATTTAATAAAAAAAACAAAAATTTAATATGTAAAAAATATGTCTATAATTAAATTATGATTTCTTAATTAGTACTTTAACGAGAACTAACTTTTCCCAAATTTTCTTTTTTTATCGCTTCTCTGTAGCTTGATTCTCTTTTCCCTTTGCCCAACGCTAACGCATTGGACTACATAGATGTCGCTTCTATGAAGCTGAGAAATAAATAATTTCTCAATTAATCTTTCTTTATGAACTTTTGTTCTTCATTGTTAAAAAATTCCTTTTCGGTCAGATACTAATTAACAAGTATCAATTATTAAAATTGATTCAACAACATCTAAATAATTAGCATAAAAATAAATTGCCATAAAAATTTAATCCTAAAATTTGTCTTAGATTTTCAAAAAAATGTCTAAAATGAAGATGACTAATAAATAGTATCTGAACGAAAAAGGACTTTGAACGCTGAACTCGCTGAGAATTATGATAAAAAAATTACTTTCAAAAAATATATCTTTTAGCTTCGTAGAAGCGACATCTTTATAGCCCAATGCGTTAGCATTTGGTAAAGATAAAAAGAGAACTAAGCTACAGAGTAGTAGCACAAAAAGAAAATTTACAAAAAGTTAGTTTTCGTTCAGATACTAAATAGATAAATTATGGGAGAAATAAAGA
>JAOZMQ010000150.1 GCA_029934195.1 Candidatus Cloacimonadota bacterium
CTACTGGATATCTATAGGTTTAGCAAAAAAAACATCTATGAGGTCAGGTGTTCTGTATTTTGAAAAACCTCGTTAAAATCAGAAATATAATAACTTGGAGTTTCTTGAAAGCAACCCTAATATTTTTCGGCATAGAAAAGTTTAGTTAGCTCATTAAGTTCCCAATTTATTCTTTTGTCAACCCTTAGTGCTTAATGGAAAAATTAATATTTCAAAAATCATTAAATAATCTTGACATAAATTTTTATAAAAATTTCATTAACAAATTCAAGAATTAATTATAACAATACCAAGAGCAAAATTTTTTAGTAGAGATATTAAATGAAAAAAAGGAGAAAAGAATGAAAAAAATCACAGTTGTTTTAGTTACCATACTTATATCTTTGTTAGTTGTAAGTTGTGGAACAAAAAAAGATGAAGCTAAGAAATCAGTAAACAAAAAATTGAAAGCAGGTTTTGTTTATGTAGGACCAGTAGGCGATGCAGGTTGGACTAAGTCTCATGATGAAGGTCGTTTAGAAATGGAAACATTGGATTTCATGGAACCATCAACTTACGTTGAAAACGTACCAGAAGGTGCTGAAGCAACAAGAGTTATTACCGAATTAGCAGAATCAGGATGTAACATAATCTTTACAACCTCATTTGGCTATGGTGACCCAACATTAGAAGTTGCAGCAAAATATCCAGATGTAACATTTTTACATGCTACAGGCTACAAGACTGCTCCAAACTTTACAAATTATATGGGTAAAATGTACCAATCAAAATATTTAGCTGGTATTGTTGCTGGTAAAATGAGTAAAAGCGGAAAAATTGGTTATGTTGCTCCATTCCCTATTCCGGAAGTTGTGCGTTTAATCAATGCATTTACACTTGGTGCTCAAACAGAAAACCCAAATGCTACAGTTCAAATTCTTTGGACAAATTCTTGGTTCGATCCTGTAAAAGAAAAAGAAGCAGCAAATACAATGATTGCTGATGGTTGTGATGTGATTACTCAGGGTGCAGATAGTGCAGGTCCTCAAGAAGCTGCAGAAGCTGCAGGTGTTTACTCTATTGGTTACGATAGTGATATGAGTATGTTTGCTCCAACTGCACATCTTACTGCACCTATATGGCATTGGGGTGTATATTATAAAGATGTTGCTACAAAAGTACATAACGGAACATGGACAAACGAACCAATTTGGTGGGATATGGGAACTGGAATTACTGGTCTTGCTCCTTACAGCAAAGCTGTTCCACAAGATCTTAGGGATCATGTAGCAAAAGTTAAAAAAGAAATCCTTGCTGATGATACAATTTTCAGTGGTCCAATTTATGGACAAAAAGGTGAATTAAAAGTGAAAGAAGGTGAAAAACTTTCTGATAGTGAAAAACTTAGCATTGATTGGTTTGTAAAAGGTGTAAAGGGTACAATGCCTAAGTAATAATTTAATCTTTGAGACCAATCTTTGTATTGGTCTCTCTTTTTTTATAGGAGAATAAGTGGAAACTAAGTTGAATAGTAATAAGAAAAGCCTAGTCCAAATGCATAATATTACGAAATCTTTTTTTGAAAATGTAGTAAATAGTAATATTGATTTTTCTCTTCAAGAAGGTGAAATTCATGCCTTGTTAGGTGAAAATGGAGCTGGGAAAACTACATTGATGAATATGTTGACCGGTGTATATTCCCCCGATTCTGGAGATATATTTTTCAAAGGAGAGAAAACAGTTTTTACTTTTCCGGGAAAAGCTCTTCAAATTGGTATTGGTATGGTACATCAGAGATTTAGCTTAGTTGGAAATCTTACAGTTCTCGAAAATTTAATTCTTGGACATCCAGATAATAAATTTGTCCTCGATATGCAAAAAAAAAGAAAAATTATTAATACATATATGGACCAATATGATTTTCATATTGATCTCGATGCAATTATAAATGAGCTTCCCATTGGTGTTCGCCAAAAAGTGGAAATCCTCAAAATGTTAGTTCGTGATGTAGATGTGCTAATTGTTGATGAACCCACTACAGTGCTTACAAAACAGGAAGCAGATAACTTGATGGATATATTGAAGAAGATTTCAAACTCCGGAAAAGGTATTATCTTCATTACTCACAAAATGGCAGAAGTATTTAAAATTGCTGATAAAATTACAATATTACGTAAAGGTGAAAAAATTAATACAGTTATTACAAAAGAGACTACAGCTCGAGAACTTGCGAGAATGATGGTTGGTAAAGAAAGTGATACCGCATTTGTTCGACCAAAAGTTGAAAAGTTTGAAGATAGAGTAGTTGTAAAAAATCTATTTGTAAATTCTGACAAAAAAGTTTTAGCTGTTAAAGACCTATCTTTCTCTGTAAAAGGTGGAGAAGTTTTAGGTATTTCCGGAGTTACAGGAAATGGTCAAATTGAACTTGCAGATGCCTTGACAGGAAATAGAGAAGTTATCAGAGGAAAAATATTTTATAAAAAAGTAGATGTTACAAATTTCCCACCGGTGAAACGAATTGATTTAGGAATTAGTTATATTCCGGGTGACAGAATCAATGTGGGAGTAGCAGGAAGTAGATCGGTCTGGGAAAATCTTATCATGAAAATTTATAGATTACCGGAATTTGGTAAACGATTACTTTTGAATAATAGAAAATTGAAAGAATATGCAAAAAAAATAATTAAAAAATATGATATTGCTTTGCCAGGCATTGATCTTCCAGCATTATTGCTCTCTGGTGGAAACCTCCAAAAAGTGATTATTGGAAGAGAAATGGAACGTGATTGTGGTCTATATATTTGTGTTTATCCTACCAGAGGTTTAGATGTTGGGGCAACCGAATTTGTGAGACAATCAATACTAAAATTGAGAAATGAAGGAAAGGCAGTTATACTTATTTCAGGTGATTTTGATGAAATTTTTGGGCTTTCGGATAGAATTGGTGTGATGTTTGAAGGTAATTTTACCGGAGTTTTTGAAAATGGAAAACATTCACTTGAAGAAATTGGATTAATGATGAGTGGACACACCGAAGCTGAAGCCGCAAAGGAGATGGCAAATGTATAAAGTAAAATTGGAACAAAGAGAACGTGTATCTAACAAGCAAGAGCTGTTTATTACTCTCTATGCAATTGGTGTAGCGTTAGCTCTATCCGGGATTTTTATCGCATTGAATGGAGTTAACCCATTTGTCGCCTTTTGGAAGGTTTTGTTAAGTTCTTTTGGTTCTACTTATGGTATTTCTGAAACATTATTAAAAGCTGTTCCTCTTATGTTTACTGGGTTGTCTGTAGCGATAGCATTGAATAGTAAAATATGGAATATCGGAGCAGAAGGGCAATTATATTTTGGAGCAATTGTAGCTACTGCTTTTGTTTTACATGGTCCAGTTTTACCAACTCCAATAATGCTAACAATCTTATTAGTTTTAGGTGCTGTTGGTGGTGCATTTTGGGCATCCATTCCAGCATTTTTGAAGATTAAGTTTAAGATGAATGAAGTTATTTCTACACTGCTATTAAATTATGTAGCAATGAATATAGCAGATTACTTTCTATTTGGATCTTGGAAAGGACCAGATAATTTTCCTTATACGGTTGAATTTCCGATACAAGCTCGACTTCCTAAAATTGGTTTTGGAAGACTTCATTTGGGTATAGTTATCGCACTTCTTTTAGTGGTAGTTATTTATGTGATTATCAATTATACAAAGACAGGTTACAAATTACGTCTTACCGGTTCAAGCCTCAAGGCAGCAAAATATGCAGGTATTGACATCAAAAAAATGATGTTTGCTGTATTCTTATTTAGTGGAGCATTAGCAGGTCTGGCGGGAGTTATTCAAGTGACTGGAATAGAATATAAGTTACACCAACATATTTCAAGCGGATATGGTTATACTGGAATAATTGTAGCATGGTTAGCACGTAGTAATCCTTTTGTAATCGTCATCTTCGCACTTTTTCTCAGTGTCTTATTAAAAGGTGCCGATTCTTTACAAATTGCGATGCACTTACCTGCAGCTGTTGGGACAGTAACTCAAGCACTTATTCTCTTTGCTATTCTTGGAAGCGAACTCTTCAAAAATTATAAAATTAAGTTTCTTTGGGGGAATAAATAATGAATGATCTAATTACAATCCTCTTTACTGCGATAGCGAGTGGTACAATTATTTTGTATGCTACAATTGGTGAAATTATTACAGAACGATCTGGGATCCTGAATCTTGGAGTGGAAGGAATGATGTTGATGGGTGCTTTTTTTGGGTACTTTGTTGCATATCATACGGGTAATTTATTCTTCGCTATTGCTGCTGCTGGTGCAATGGGTGGACTCATGGGGCTTATTCATGCCTTTATTACCATTACTATGAGAGCTAATCAAGTTGTTTCCGGTTTAGCGTTGACTATGTTTGGTCAGGGGGTAAGTGCCTTTTTTGGAATCGGTTTAGTTGGCAAGACATTGAAGAACAGTTTTGAGCCAATTGCAATTCCATTATTACACAAAATCCCAGTTTTAGGAGAAGTGCTTTTTAATCATAATATTCTTGTATATATTGCTTTCATATTACCTCTTGTTGTTTGGTTTATTTTTGTAAAAACAAAATGGGGATTAGCTATTCGTGCTGCGGGAGAAGAGCCTTTATCATCAGAAATTATGGGAATTCATGTTGTGAAAGTTAGATATATTGCTACAATAGTTGGTGGTATACTAATCGGTATTAGTGGTGCTTATCTTTCTGTCGCATATTCTAAACTTTGGGTAGAAGGTATGACGGCTGGAAAGGGTTGGATAACTATTGCATTAGTAATTTTCGCTAATTGGAATCCTCTAATTGCTTATACCGGTGCTTATCTATTTGGTGCTTTGGAACAGCTTGGATTAACCTTACAGAAATTCAATATTGCCTTTCCAATTATTTTATTGAAGAGCATTCCATACCTTTTTACAATACTATTTTTGCTATTTATTTCCTTAAAAGGGAAACGATCCAATCTACCAAAAGCTCTTGGAATATCGTATTTTAGAGAAAGTAGAGAATAGTTGATCTCTCAGTTTATCATCAATATATAACTTTCTACGAAATTTATGTTTTAAAGTATAGAATTATAAAAAATTGATAGTGTAAAAAATTATTTAATAAGCAGATGTTATTATTTTTTATGCTATTTTATGTAAAAAAGGAGAATAAAAATGAATATTAATTTTTTCTTATTGTTTGTAATTATTGCTCTTATTCCTTTATCTGTGTTTGCTCTGATAGGTGAAGGAATATCGGATAGTTCCATTTTGGACACAGTAAATCCATTAGTAATAGTAAATTATCCTAATGGAGGTGAGAACTTATATATTGGTAATTCTGCTAATATAACTTGGCTTGCAACTGATTATAGTATAATGGCAAATTCGATAAATATATTTTATAGTAATAATAATGGTGTAACTTACAATATTTTAGATAGTTTAGAAACAAATGACGGTAATTATGAATGGCAATTTCCTTCAATAATTAGTTACAATAATTTAATTAAGATAAATACAAGAGATAGTTTTGGCAATATAGGAAATGATTCTTCCGATAATGTCTTTTCAATTCTTTATGAACCACCTGCATCTCCGGTAAATGTAAATGTTGATTTATCAAATAATAGTGATGCAATAATTAGTTGGACAGCAGTAGATACCACAATCTTTGGTAACACGATTAACATTGACGGCTATATTGTTCTTTATAATGAAACTGCTTATGAGGATTCATTGCATTATTATTATTACCTTGCAAATACAAATAATAACATAACGACATATACTCATTTTGGCGTGGTGGCATTTAGAGACCAAATGTTTTATAAGGTAGTGGCATATAAAGATTACCGTGGAAAAGTGAACCAAATTCTATCAAAGTTATCAAATATGAAAATAAAGTGGGCTGAACTGCAAAGGAGATTCAGATGAAACGAATATTCTTTTCTATGATTTTAATACTGGAATCTTTTGTTCTTTTTGCACAAAATGCACCTTATGTATATAATGTAATCGGAACTCAGCGTATAGATGGTAGTAAAAAGGTTGATATCTATTATGATGTTTTTGAACCGGATTCTGATACTTTATTAATCTCTTTACAAGTTTCTTCTAACAATGGAAATTCCTTTGATATTGTTCCGGTAGATTCTCTTTTAAGTGGTGATATCGGTGAAGGAGTTCAGAGTGGTAATAATAAACATATTATTTGGCAGGCAGGTAGAGAGGCACTTAATTTTGAAGGAAATTCTTTTAAATTCAAAGTGATTGCAGATGATGATCCTTATGCAGCTCCAGATGGTTTTGTTATTGTTCAAGGTGGAACTTTCCAAATGGGAGATCATTTTAATGAAGGTACAAATAATGAGCTTCCTTTGCATAATGTAACTTTAAATAGTTTTTATATGAGTGAAAATGAAGTAACACAAGAAGAATATCAGGCAATAATGGGTAATAATCCAGCTCATAATTATGGAGTAGGAACTGATTATCCTGTTTATTATGTTAGCTGGTATGATGCCATAAGTTATTGTAATGCCAAAAGTATAGAGGATGGATTTACTCCTGTTTACAGCGGAAGCGGTTCAAATACAGTCTGTGATTGGAATGCCGATGGTTATAGGTTGCCAACTGAAGCAGAATGGGAATATGCTTCTCGTGGTGGATCTTTAGGTAATATTGATAATTTTCGCTATTCCGGATGCCATGAAGAAAGCGATTTGACAAGTTATGCTTGGTATATTTCTAACAATAGTCCGGTTGGGAGTAAGGAAGTTCGTACAAAATCACCCAACCAGCTTGGGCTTTATGATATGAGCGGAAATGAATGGGAATGGTGTTGGGATTGGTATGGCAATTATAATAGTAATTCTCAGATTAATCCACATGGTGCCAATAGTGGCTCGTACCGAGTTAAACGTGGTGGAGCATGGAATGGTTATTCAGACCATTGTCGTGTAGCTTATCGTACTTTCAATACTCCTACTTATTCTAATCAAAGTATAGGCTTTCGTATCTGCAGGAATTATCCACATTAGCTAATGATTTTTTGATTCTGGAAAGACAAGATGGTTGAAAAACGACAAATTATCAAAAAGACT
>JAOZMQ010000151.1 GCA_029934195.1 Candidatus Cloacimonadota bacterium
GAGACTGTGTGGAAGAGTAGGAAATTGCCATTCATATTAAAAACCTTTTTTATATATTGATGAATTAACTTTGAGAGATTAGAGGTAGGAAAATGAAGAATAAAATATTTTTAATTATGATAATTTTCGTTTCGTCTGCAATCTTTGCAGAAATTTCCGATAGTGTAATATCTGTGAGTAATGAAAATATTATTGAAAATGACAGCTTTACTATTGAAATTAGTACTTCTTTTCTTGAACCGGAATGGGATATTACAGCGTGTCAATTTGAGTTACATTTTAATTCTTCATTAATCGCATATACTGGATATTCTTTAGAAAATACAATTTTTGATGGATTTATGATTGCTATTAATTCCAATAACGATGGCTATATTATTTGTGGTATTATCGGTACTAATGAAGCAGTTGGTTCAGGAAGTTTAATCAACATTAATTTTATTGCAAATGCGATTGGAGAAACTGATCTAATATTAAATGATTTTTTGTATAACACAGTTCAAATCGAAAATTTGGTTAATGGACATGTTTCTATTGGTTCAGCAATTATTGATAATAAAAATAAAGTACAAAAAGGTAATTATATCTTAAATTTCTGTCCAAATCCTTTTAATATTAGTAAACGTAATTCAAGGAAAGTAAGTCATTTTAATTATAATATTGCGAAAAATAATTCTGTGGTAGATTTTAAAATATATAATATTCGTGGGAAACTGATAAAGAATATTTTTGAAGGTAAAAAAGAAAAAGGTTTATATCAAAGTTTTTGGGATGGTTCGGATTTACAAAAAAGATATGTAGCAAGTGGTTTATATCTACTGAAAGCAAAAATTGGAAATGATATATTTATAAAAAAAATTTCGCTAATTAAATAAGTAATGTATCGAAAGATTTTTTTCATTATCTTGCTACTTGTATTCAGTTTTGTGCTTTATTCGGAGGATTTTAATAGGCTCAATATTTCAACTTATGTAATCAAAAATATCAATACATTTGATAAATCATGGAATAATCCTAAAGGAATTTGTTTTGATATTTCAACTAACTATAGAAAGATAAACTTCATTGTTGATTTATTTTACACAGATTTTCAAAAAAAAACAAGTGTACCTGATTTTAAAATAACATCAATTGCTTTGGGTATTGGAAAAGAAAAAATTCAAATATATAAGAATTTTTATATGAAAAGTTATCTTCTTATTGGCAATAATTTAATGAAATTTGAAAAGGAACAAACTCCTGGTATTAATTATGAAAGTGAGATAGGAATTTCTTATAAATTCGCAATGAGTTATGCAATTAGCCAAAAATTTTCTATCAATTTAAATTTTTTTGAGCAAAGAATTTTTACGAGAAAAAGAATTTTATTAAAGTGGTTTGGATTATCTTTTTCTTATGAAATTGTAACCCCAGAATTTATTCAAAGCTTTCTAAGATGAAATCTATATATTTTCTTCTTATATTAATTCTATTTGTTAACTTGCAGGCAAAGTCGGCAAGCTCAGAAGATTATTTATTTAGAATATCAAAAGAAGAAATGGACGCTAAAGGATTAGGAAAATTATCCGATATATTTTTTTTGGTAAATGGTTTTGATTTCGCAACAATTGATGGATATAATCATAGTATAGGGTATAATGTTGGTGATACTTATCAGACGCAGAATTATTCTGTATTTATTAATGAAAATGAGATAAAATTCAATGATTTTGAGAAAATTAATATTAATACAATTCCTATCAATTATACTTCAATTAATGAAATAATTATTAAAAATGACCCACTTATTTTGGGGAATTTTCAAATACATATTTTTACGAAAGAGAATATTGAAAAATTATCAATTTCAGGGAAGTTTGATGTAGGAAATGAAACTGGTGATCCTGGACCTTACAAATACACAAAATATTATTCGCCTAATGTAGATCGAGTTGGCTTCTATAATGAAAGTAATGTTGCTTTAAAGTTACATAATTTGGAACTAAATTGTTCGTTTATTGATGAGGAAATTACTTATACCGATTTTGCAATAAGGAAGCGCATTCATGGAATGACATCGGAAGGATATGGAAGTGTAGAAAGAAATTCTATTTTTGCAAGTTGCGGGTATTTATTAAAGAATAACAACCTAAAATTGTCTTTTTTCCAGAATAAAAATGAGCATGAATTTTTATTTTTTGCTCCACTTGGAAGGGAAGTTCCGATAAATAATACCAGTTATCAGACGACTTTTTCATTTGAAAATCTTGTTTCAAAGAATATTTGTGGAAATGTTACTTATTATGAACATTTAATTGAAACTATAAAAAATCCGGAAAATATTTCAATTGATTTATTAGAAAAAAATTGGAATGGAAGTGTTGATTTAAATAACAAGAATAATCGATTTCAGATTAGAAATAGATTGAAATTTGAAATGAATAAATTGAGCTTTTTTAAAAATGAGAATCAAATAGAAGAAAATATTTTTGGAATCTCATCAAATATAAAGCAGATATGGTCGAATTGTTATGAAACAAGTATAGCTGTAAATCTGATTAAAAATGAAAAGGAATGGCATCAAAAATTTCAATTACTAAACGAGATGAAATTCAAAAAGAACTATTTTGCCAGACTTTCTTTTACTTACGAACATTTTGATTCAAAGTATAAAAAAAACGCTTGGAATTATTTGATCGATGATGGAGAACTTTTTGAAGAAAAAAGAATAGAAATTATTGATGATACCGAAAGTAGAAAAAGTAAGATATTTAATTCATCTTTAGAATTAAGAAAAAACTACCGGTCAGGGTTTTGCAGATTTCAATGTAAATTTTCTAAACAAAAAAATATTCTTTTTACAGAACAGGATTTCGCATTGCAAAAAAATTATGCATGTTTTTCAGATGATTTAAAAATTACCGACAATAATGAAGGAATACTTTCTGAAGTTTCTATTGAAATCGAAAAAAAATCTTTTTATAAATGGAATCAAAATTTCTATGCTCGATATATTTATTTGATTGAAAGTAATGAATTGTTCAAAAATAAATTCAAAGAAAGACCGCAACTCACCATCAACTATAGTGTTTTGTATTCATATTATAATGATTTTGTTATCCATAATCAAATAAGATGGGAAGCAGAAACAGAATGGAATGAATATAGAAGAATTTCTGGAATGACTATTGAAGGTAAGAATATTCTACCGGTGATATTAGAGCATAAAATTAACGACAAATTTATTTGGAACTCTGTTATTACAAAGAAATTTTGGAAGAAACAAATTTTCTCAAGTTTGATAATTAGAAATGTGTTAAATAATAAGATAAATTATCATCCAATTGGAGCGTCCTTTGATTTGACTTTTTTTATAAAAATTTCATATAAATTTGACATCATTAACTAATTTATTTTTTTGTGTTTATAAGTTAAAAAATGGAGTAAGTATGGATTATCAGTATATTTTGGATTTTTTCCAACAAAATTTGCCGAGAAAAATAATCGTGACAATTGTGATAGTTTTGATTCTTTCTTTGATAAAATTTGTTATACAAAAAATTATTGAAAAAAAAATATCAAACCTTAAAAATTTATATAAAATAACTAAAATAAATTCTTATACAATTGTAGCTGTTGGACTAATTCTTATCGGTAGAATGTGGTTTGTTGGAATGCAATCAATTATGACTTTCCTTGGATTATTTTCTGCTGGATTAGCTATTTCATTGAAAGATCCATTGCTGAATATTGTAGGATGGTTATTTATTTTTTGGAGAAAACCATTTGAAATAGGTGACAGAATTCAAGTAGGTAAATTGTCCGGTGATGTGATTGACTTGTCTATTTTTAAATTTACAGTCTTAGAGATTGGTAATTGGGTACATGCAGATCAGAGTACTGGAAGAATAATTCATATTCCGAATAGTCGTGTGTTTACCGATTCTATATCTAATTATCAAGGAGGATTTGATTTTATTTGGAATGAAATACCTGTTTTGATTACTTTTGAAAGTGATTGGAAAAAAACAAAAGGTATTCTTTATGATATTATTCAGGAATTTTCAAAAGATATTGTAAAAGAGGCAGAATCTCAAATTAAACAAGCTGCAAAAAAAATGATGATTATTTATACTCATTTTACACCAATAGTTTATACAAGTGCAGAAGAAAGTGGGGTTTTACTTACAATCAGATATCTTTGTGATGTCAAAAAAAGGAGAGGGAGTACTCACGAAATATGGGAAAAAATTCTTGATGAATTTGATAAGCATGATGATATTGATTTGGCTTATCCGACAACAAGATTTTATGCCAATAATGAAGGGAATTAGTCTTAGTTGCTGTTACGAAATAACATTTACAAATCAGCGTTGAGTTATCTGCTTGTCCGTGTACGCACGCAGACATGTGATTTTCTTCAGCGTTTTAAAATATTAAAAATACCAATGATATTCGCAATTTTAATGCCTTAAATAAAAGCATAATCCTTAATTGATTTGTAAAGCTTATTTTGTAACAACTCCATAACTTAAACTATTTAACAGGTAATCGTCAATCGGAAAAGAGCTATTTTTTTAGAGACAAAATTTTTCCATCAGGGGTTATTTTATCATTAGGTAAGCGACCAAATTTTACATAATTCTTAAATCTTATGCAATCAGTACGTTTGTTGCCTTTACAATAAGTTTTCACATAAATTTCTATTAAAATGAATAATTTTTTATCAATTTTTGAAAAGAATGTTTTATTGCACATATTATAATATTTGCAGGTTTTGAGCCTATTTTCAGATGTATTTACTTTAGCTTTCCAAATTTTTTTCAAAATAATCTCCTTTCTTTTTGTCATTATAAATCTTTTTATCTGTTACAATATATTTGTAAAGGAAAAACAATTTTAATTTATGTTGTAGTATATTTGGTGAAAAGATTAACCTGAAATACAGATATCTTCTTTTTAAAAAAACATCTGAATGTTCGTTAGGTCTTCGCCTTGTTTGGTATTAACATCGTTAATTAAAAAGAATTTACCATAAATAAAAAGTGTTATCCAAAAATATTAGAAGATAAAAGAAAATATACTAAAATTACAACCATTGAAATCAGGTATTTTGAGTTTTGTTGGAAAATATAATACATCCGAGGCAACTTATTTTTCTTATTTCATAATTCTTGACAATTCATTGCACCAAAAAAAATTGAAATCAAAACTATAGGGAAATATTTGATGAAAAGAATTATTTTTTTAAGTGAATTATTATTAACATCTAATGTTTCATGGAACAAGTCTCCAAATTCACCTTTTATTAATGAATATATAGAGGATTGGAAAAGGGTTTTATTAGTTTTTTCAAATTTATTTCTTTCCACAAATAACGGTTTTTTTTGTTATGAATTCAAAATTTATTTAAATAATGGATTCATTTATCAATATAAAAGGAAAATATTATGACTTTTCCTATTGGAATTTTTGATTCCGGAGTAGGAGGTTTATCGGTATTGCAAGAAATAGCTTTAGTGCTTCCAAACGAAAATCTTATTTATGTCGGAGATACTGAAAATATTCCGTATGGAAATAAATCAGTAAACGAGATTCGATTATTTGCTGACCGGATAGTACAATTTCTATTATCACACCATGTCAAAATAATTGTTGTGGCTTGCAATACTGCATCAGCAGCTGCGTTAACATGGTTACGAGAAAAGTATTCAGAAATGCTTTTTATTGGTATTGAACCTGCTATTAAACCGGGAGTAAAATCTTCAGAAAATAAATGTATTGGAGTTCTTGCAACTGAACATACTTTAAATAGCGAAAGATATTTTTCTTTGGTTAAAAGATATTCTTCTGAAACTACTCTTTATCAAGACCCTTGTCTTGGTTTGGTAAGCAAAATTGAGAACGGGAAACATAGAGATACAGAAACGCAAAAACTTCTTGAGAAAGTAATTTATCCAATGTTAGAGAAAGGTGTTGATATTTTCATTCTTGGTTGTACTCATTATCCTTTTGTAAAAGATATTATTGAAAAATTAATAAATAATAATGGTATAATTATTAATCCGGCACCTGCTATTGCTGAACAAACACAAAGGATTCTTAAAATAAATAAAATCAATAATAAAGAAATTAATAAGAATAGAAGAGTGGATTTTTTTGCAACAGGTAATATTGACACTTTTTCACGAACAGCTACAAATTTGCTAAATCAAGAAATTATAGCTACAAAATTAAATTTACATTAGGAGTGATAATGCTATCAGAAATATCATACAAAATTATCAATATTATACTTGAGATTTGTCAAGGAGATGTAATTAGTATCAGTGGAGACATTCATAATGGTAATTCAGAAGAAAATGCACTGATTGAAATTCCATTTATTGAAGAATTAGCTTTGTCAATTAGAAAAAGAAAAGCTTTTGCGGTTCTTGAAATTTCAACAGAAAATCTTAAAAGAAGATTTTTAAGCGAAATGCCAGAAGAAATTTATGATTTACCAATAGACTATTATTCAAACTGGGTAGAAAACTTGGATGCTTTTATTGATATTGGTTGGAGAACAAATCCTGAATTATATAATAATATCTCTGATCGATTGTTCAAAAAAATTGAGAATTCGACACTAAAAATTTGGGAAACTATTCAATTAAAAAAGAAGAAGCTTCTATTTATTGGATTCCCTTCTCAATCTCTATCAAACTACTTTAATATTGATTACGAATTGTTGAAAAAATCTTTTTTTCAGGGAATGAATTGTGATTATCATAAACTAAAAAATACAGCTATTCAAATTAAAGATGAATTTGGAAAAATTGAATTAATGGAAATCAAAATGAAGGACGTGAAACTTTTCTTAGAATTACAAGAAAATTCAGGGAAAATTTTTATTGGTTCATTTGCTGATGAATCTTTTGTCATTTTGCCTACAGGTCGAATAGAATTCTCTATAAAAAAAGAAAATTTTAATGGAGATTTCTTTGCTGAAAAAGTATATTATGAAAATTTTGTTTTAGAAGATATTACCGTTAACTTATTCTCTGGAAATGTAAAAGCTGTATCTTTTTCAAATGAAAATAATAAAAATAATACTTTAAAAAATGCAATAATGTCTGGGAAAATC
>JAOZMQ010000152.1 GCA_029934195.1 Candidatus Cloacimonadota bacterium
TGAACGAAAACTAACTTTTTCTAAATGTTCTTTTTCTGTCGCTACTCTGTAGCTTGATTCTCTTTTTATCTTTACCCAACGCTAACGCATTGGGCTACATAGATGTCGCTTCTATGAAGCTGAAAAATAAATAATTTTCCAATTAATTTTTCTTCATGAACTTCTGTTCTTCATGGTAAAAAAATTCCTTTTTTTTCAGATACTAATTGTAATTTTAATCACCAAAAGAAATAACTTGAACCTTTTTTATTACTAAAGAATTTGTCTTTATTTAATTAAATAAAAAGGAACATTAATGAAAATTGAGAATAATTCAGAATTAAGTATAACAGTTAATCATTCCCAAAAACATAGATTGATTTTTTTGATCATCTTCTTTTTAATGCCCATAATGCTTTTCTCCTCGACAGGAATGACCTCAATATCAATGACTCATAAAATGATGCATTTAGTTTTTCAAATTGGAATAATTATCTTCGCTGCAAAATTTGGTGGATTTATCTTTGAAAAAATAAAAATGCCATCTGTACTTGGAGAATTAATTATCGGAATAATATTAGGTCCTTATCTTTTGGGTTCTCTACCTTTACCTGGTTTTCCTCATGGAATATTCGGTGCATTTGCACATTTCAATCCTCTGGAAGCTATTCCCATTTCTACGGAATTGTATGGATTAGCTACAATGGCATCAATTTTATTGCTCTTTATGGCTGGTTTGGAAACAGACTTAAAAATGTTTCTTAAATTTTCATTAGCAGGAAGTCTTGTAGGAATTGGAGGAGTTGTTTTTTCTTTTATTATTGGAGATTTGACAGGTGTATTCTTCCTAAAAACTTCATTTATGGATCCTGTTTGCTTATTTCTTGGAGTTATGAGTACAGCTACATCTGTAGGAATTACAGCGAGAATTTTGTCAGAAAGAAGGAAAATGGATTCTCCCGAAGGTGTAACTATTCTTTCAGGTGCAGTTATTGATGATGTTCTCGGAATTATTCTTCTTGCCATTGTACTTGGAATATCTGCTACTATTCAAGAAGATAATGGACAAATTGCTTGGAATAAAATAAGTTTTATTGCCCTTAAAGCACTAATTATTTGGTTGGGGTTTACAATTGTTGGTTTCCTTTTTGCCAAAAAAATAAGTAGTCTTCTAAAGAAATCAAAAAATACAGTTTCAATTGCAATTTTATCTTTGGGGCTTGCTCTGATTTTATCCGGAATGTTTGAACTTGCTGGTTTAGCTATGATTATCGGAGCTTATATAATGGGATTGACTCTATCAAAAACTGATATTAGTTTTGCGATCCAAGAAACTTTACATCCTATTTATGATTTTCTTGTTCCAATATTTTTTACCGTTTCCGGTATGCTTGTCAATCCGGTTGCAATATTCTCCAAAGATGTTTTGATTTTTGGATCGATTTACACGATAGGAGCAATTTTAGCGAAAATTATTGGAACTGCATTACCCTCATTCGCTTTAAAATTCAATGCTATTGGAGCTTTGAGAATAGGTTTAGGAATGGTACCTCGTGGAGAAGTAGCACTTATCATTGCAGGCATAGGATTATCAACTTCCATTCTTGATGAAAAACTTTTTGGAGTCTCAATTTTAATGACACTTTCCACAACTGTAATAGCACCTCCACTTCTTAATAGTTTATTAAAAAACAATAAAAAAGGACTTAATAAAGATATTGGAACTTTTGAATCAATGAGCACTATTTTTTCTTTTCCTTCTCAGGAAATTACCGAATTTGTTGCATCTCAAGTCAATAGCAACTTTCAAGCAGAAGGATTCTTTATTAATCGACTTGAATTGGATTTTGTTGTTTTTCAGATTAGAAAAGATGATTCTTTTGTCACTTTGACAATGGGAAATAATAAACTCGATTTCACAAGTACAGAATCAGATGTTTCTCTTATCAATAACATCGTTTATGAAGCTGTTTTAAGTTTACACACAACAATTGAAAAATTGCAAAAATTAACTAAACCAGAAAAAATGCGGGAAAATCTGATCAATGATAAATCAAAATATAGCTTTGATTTTTTAAAAATTATTGAACAATCTAATATCATTATGAAGTTAAAAGGAACAACCAAAGAAGAAGTTCTCGAAGAACTTATCGATTCTCTGTATGCAAGTGGTAAAATCATTGATCGGAAACAAGCGTTAACTTCTATTTTAGAAAGAGAAGAAATTATGAGTACGGGAATGCAAAAAGGTATTGCGTTACCGCATACACGTACAGAAGGAACAAATCGCATCGCAGTAGCAATTGGATTAAAAAAAGATGGAATTGATTTTGATTCGATTGATAATCTACCAAGTAAACTCATTTTTATGATTATTTCACCCTCAAATCATATAAGTCCACATTTGCAACTATTATCAGGAATTAGTTCTCATCTTAGCTCCAGAGAAGCAGTAGAAAAACTTTTAAAGTGTCAGGATCGGCGTGAAATTATTGATTTCTTTAAAACGAAAAAGAAAAAATAAACAGTATTTATATGGATTTATTTCATACCTATATTATTCTTCTACCTGTAGTTTTTCTTGCCGGTGTAGTTGATTCAATTGCTGGCGGAGGCGGTTTATTATCAGTTCCGGCTTATATAGCTGTTGGGCTTCCACCACATTATGTTTTAGGTAATAACAAATTTTCTTCTTGTTTTGGAACTTTGTTCACTACTCTTCGATTTTTTAAGCATGGATTGATTGATGTTAAACTCGCTATTTTCAGTGCTTGTTTTGCTCTGATTGGTTCATTTATCGGAACGAAAACCGTTTTAATGTTAAGTTCAGATTTTCTTAATTATCTACTTATAATATTGATTCCAATTATTACGATTTTTTCATTATTAAATAAAAATTTAGGTGAAGTTAACCATTCTCATCTAAAAAAAATATCTCATAAATATTTATTATCAATGATAGCTGGACTATCTATAGGTTTTTATGATGGCTTTTTTGGACCTGGGACAGGTGCTTTTTTAATTTTATTTTTTACTTTCATTCTAAAATATGATTTCATAACAGCAAATGCAAACACAAAAATCATTAACTTGGCATCCAATATTGCAGCTATGGTAACTTTTTTGATAAATGGAAAAGTTATGTTTAATATTGGGATACCAGCTGTTATCTTTGGAATTGCCGGTAATGTAGTAGGCTCTAAATTAGCTCTAACAAAAGGAAATAAGTTAATTAGATTGGTATTTATTTCTGTACTAATACTTCTATTTTTGAAAATTATTTCTAATGTTTTTATAAAAAAATAAGAAATGTAGCGAGGTTTTTATGAGAAAAGGACAAAACTTCTTTGAAAAAAAGAAAAGAATCATTGGAATGGTTCATGTGCAAGCTTTACCAGGAACACCTTTAAACAAATTTTCTATTCGACAAATTATCGATATGGCAAAACAAGATGCAGAAATTTATATTAACAATGGAATTGATTCTATTATGATGGAAAACATGCATGATATTCCGTATTTGAATACAAATGTTGGACCAGAAATCACTGCTTCTATGACAGCTATTGCATCTGAAATCCGTAAAATGACAGATTTACCATTGGGAATTCAGATTTTAGCCGGAGCAAACAAAGAAGCTTTATCTGTTGCACAAGCTTCTGATTTACAATATATTCGAGCAGAAGGTTTTGTTTTTTCACATATAGCTGATGAAGGATTAATGAATTCTTGTGCTGGAGATTTGTTGAGATTCAGAAAATCTATTGGTGCAGATGATATCAGAATTTTTACAGACATAAAAAAGAAGCATAGTTCACATGCTCTTACAGCTGATATTAGTTTGTTAGAAATGGCAAAAGCTGCCAAATTTTTTTTCAGTGATGGCATTATTATAACTGGAACTTCTACCGGTGAACCGGCGAAAAAACAAGACTTACAAGCAATATCCGAAATTAATCTTCCTCGAATAATTGGCTCTGGAATTGATAACGAAAACATTAAAGATTATTGGTTATTGGCAGATGCTTTTATTGTTGGAACTTACTTTAAGATTGATAGAATCTGGCAGAATGCTGTTTCAGATTTACAGGTAAAAAAAATGATGTCTGAAATAAATAAACTCAGAAGCAATGAATAATTGGAAAGTAACCATCTTGGTTACTTGCACCTGAAATTTGGAAGAAATGAATAATGAATAATGAATAATGGAAAATGACCGGAGTTCCTCGCGTATTGAAAACGTACTCGTTTTAAACGTACCAGTTTTATTCCTCACGTTAGCTCAAAAACTCGGTTTTTGCAGAAACTTCGGAAATTAAGGAGAAAAAATGAAAATTCCTGTGATTGATTTACATGCTGATACATTCATGAAACATCTTGTAATGAAAACTCAGCCTTATTTAAAAGATTTCTATCAAAAAAATAAAAAAACTTCTGAATATCAAAAAGTTTCAGAGAATTTTTCTATAAATCCAAAAAACTTATTTAAGGGAAATGTAAAAGTACAGACTCAATCTCTTTTTCTTGATAACCTTTATACGACAAATGGTCTTCATTTTTCGATGAAAACAATCAGTCTAATTTTGCAACATATTAATGAGAATGAAAATCTTTTTAGAATTAGGAAAATCAGTGATATTAGAAAAAATCTTGAAAATGATAAAACCGGAATTTTTATCTCAATTGAAGGCTTGGAGGTTATTCAAAATGATCTTGATTTATTAGACATTTTTTATGATCTCGGAGTGCGAATAGTTGCTCCTACTTGGAATAGAATTGTTCCTTATGCTTCTTCAATTATGGAGGAATCCGGTATCTTTGAAAAAGGAAAAGAATTGGCTCAAAAAATGAATGAAATGCAAATGATCCTTGATGTTTCTCATTTATCTATAAAAAGTTTTTTTGATTTTGAAAAGATTACTTCTTGTCCATTTATTGCATCACATTCAAATATTCAAAGTATTAATTCCCATCAGAGAAATCTAAATAATGATCAATTGAAAGTTATTCAAGAAAGAAAAGGTGTTTTTGGAATTAATTTTTGTCCATCTTTCATTAATCCCGCAACTAAAAATATATCCGATAATTATCCTGAAGGATACGAGTGGATTTATCGTCAAATTGAATATGCAGCAGAGAATTTTACTCTTGATATTGTTGCTTTTGGCTCGGATTTTGATGGAATAAGTAGTACTCCAACCGGTATTGAATCACCGGAATTTTATCCGTTATTTGCAGATTTTTTGATTGAAAAAGGTGTTTCTCGCGAAGATATTGAAAAGATATTTTACAAGAATGCTTTGCGAGTTTTTGAACAATTAAAATGAGATAAGAGTTGTACTTGACGAACATAATATACTTCAAAAAAAGTGAATTTCTCTTTTTTAAGTAACTTCCGAACGTGCTTGTTCGCAATGTGCGATAGCTCTTCGGAATGATAATGTCAAACAATCTGAAGATATAATGAACATTCAGATTGTTTTAGAAAAAAGGGATATCCACTTTCCAGAGAGTATATTTATTTGCATTTTCGAGACTTGAGCATCTACAATATTTTTAGTTCAGTCTCCAAGTTTCAAACCTAAATTTATTGTTTTTCCAAATCTTTCAGTGATTTCTGATAATTCAATTGAAAGCGGAATATTCTTTTCATCATAATGTCTGTTTGTGTAGAAATAAAAATCAACTTTTCTGAAACCACCACTTTCAATATCTCCGAGATTATAAATTTTGTTTTCATCTGGAAATGTAAAATTTCGATTATCGGAGGTTAAAATAATTTTAGCTTTTACATCTGAAGCTATGCCTTCTCCGAAATTTTGAATATAAGCTGTTACTTTGATTGATTCATTGGATTCAATTATAGAATTTCCATTTCTATAAGAAAAACCTTCTTCTTCTCTATATTCATAATCATCAATTGCAATTTGTTTAACTTTTAGATTTGGAGGAGCTAACGCCAAAGTTTCAAAGCTAATTTTGGCGAGGACAGAAGCAAAACCATTACTTTCAGTTACCTCAATACGAAATTCTCTAAATAAATTTTTGACATTTAAATCTGCAGTAATTAACGTTGATATTCTTTTCGTATCTTTTGGTAGCAATTTTTCTATTTTAGTTTTTGTATTGTAAGAAAGGTTTTTTGAAGAAGTTATGGGGGTAATATTTATTTCAATATTATATGCGTCACCTCGACCTTTGTTGATAATATCAAATTGAATGTATCCTTTTTCAAGACCATCTAATGCATTGTTGTGAGAGGGCTCAATAAATTTTAGGTTTTCGATGTATAAATCTGGTAGGGAAATTTGCTTATTAGTACTCAATTTTTCTTTTTTTCGTATTCCAGTTTTTGCTTGTGATTTCTTTGGTGCAGAAATGACAATTCCTTTAATTTGTAATTTTATTACTTCATTAGTTTTTTCACTTGTAGTTACTCTAATAGTTTTATTAAAATTTCCCGGTCGATTCTTAGACTTATAACTTACTCTTACAAAACCGGTACCACCAGGTTTAATTTCTCCAGTTGACCAACTGGGTGTTGTGCAACCTCAACCAGCTTTGACTTTAATTAGACTCAAAGCTTCATCACTTGTGTTTGTAAAAATAAAATCAGTAACATAAGGACCATTTTCTTCTTTGATATTACTGAAATCGTAAACCAAGGAATCAAATTTTATTTTTGATTGAGCCACAAGAGAAATAAACATTAGCAGTAATAATAAAATAATTCCAATTTTTTTCATAAGTACCTCGCTTTTTTTTCTTTAATTATTGTTTACGGAATGGAAAGTAATTTCCTTTTTTAATTAACTTCCGAATGTACTCGTTCGCAACACGAACGTACTCGTTCGCAATGAGTGATAGCTCTTCGGAATATTAATTAATACAATCTGAAAACCTAACGGACATTTAGATGTTTTTAGATAAAAGTGAAAATCACTTTCTCGTGAGTATTATCAACATTTTTATTTACAACAAAAATATAAAATGGTTGAGTGATGGCAAGCTCTTTTCAATATTTTGTTGAAGAATTTACTGTTTATCATACCTCGCAAATATTGGAAAACAAAAACTAAAGGTCTTCTATTGCTCAAAATCTCTGGTTTGCA